>DATABU010000412.1:0-4991 GCA_036259415.1 Longimicrobiaceae bacterium | reverse complement strand
AGCGCCTCGTCCACCACCTCGTCCATGTTGACCAGCTTGTCCAGCTCGTCCTGGAGGAGGATGCGGCGGGCCTCGGCGATGGTCACCCGGCGCCGCTTGGTGCGCTTGGGGAGGAAGTCCTGGAGCATCTCCGTGAAGTTGTCCATCCCCTCCGCGCCCCCCATGGGGACCATCATGTTCTCCATGGCGAAGCTCTGCTGGACCTCCACCTCCACCTCGCGGTCCTCCAGCTTCTCCTCGCGCAGGAGCTGCCGGAACTTCTCCCGGGTCCGCTCCCGCCGCTCGCGCGCCTCCTGGTCCTCGCCGTTCTCCGCGGCGGGGGCGGGCTTCTCCCCGTCGTGGGGGCGCAGGTCCTCCACCTGTCCGGTGGGGGAGACCACGAAGGCGCGCAGCCGCTCCTCCAGGGTGGCGGCGGCCGAGGCGGACGGCTTCCCCGCCCCGTCGCCCACCGGGGGGATCAGCAGGTCCAGGAGCCGCTCCTCCACCTTCTGCTCGGCCTGCTCCTGCACCTCGTCCTCGCGCTCGGTGCGGACCATGTTGATGGCGACGTCCACCAGGTCGCGCACCATGGACTCCACGTCGCGCCCCACGTAGCCCACCTCGGTGAACTTGGAAGCCTCCACCTTCACGAAGGGGGCGCCGGCGAGCCGCGCCAGGCGCCGGGCGATCTCCGTCTTCCCCACGCCGGTGGGGCCGATCATGATGATGTTGTTGGGGACGATCTCCTCGCGGAGGTCCTCGTCCACGCGCTGGCGGCGCCAGCGGTTGCGCAGGGCGATGGCGACCGACTTCTTGGCGGCCTCCTGCCCCACGATGTACTTGTCCAGCTCCGCGACGATCTGCCGCGGGGTCATCTCGTCCAGCCAGAGCTCCTCCGCCTTCGTCTCCGGCCGTGCCTCCTGCGTCGCTTCCTGGCTCATCTCGCTCAGTCCTCCAGCTCGAGGACGGTGATGTTCTGGTTGGTGTAGATGCAGATCTCGCCCGCGATCTCCAGGCCGCGCCGCACGATCTCGGCCGCGGAGAGGGGGGAGTGCTGCTTCAGGGCGCGCGCCGCCGCCAGCGCGTACGAGCCCCCCGAGCCGATGGCGACGATGTCGTCGTCCGGCGCGATCACCTCGCCGGTGCCGGAGAGCAGGTACATCTGCTCCCGGTCGGCCACGGCGAGGAGGGCCTCCAGCCGGCGCAGGTAGCGGTCGGAGCGCCACTCCTTGGCCAGCTCCACCGACGCCCGGGACAGGTTCCCGGGGTAGCGCTCCAGCTTCTCCTCGAACTTCTCGAACAGGGTGAAGGCGTCCGCCACCGAGCCCGCGAACCCCGCCAGCACCTTGCCGTCGCGGAGCTTGCGGACCTTCTGGGCGGACCCCTTCATCACCGTCTCGCCCATGGTGACCTGCCCGTCGCCGCCCAGCGCGAGCCTGCCGTCGCGCCGCACGGCGAGGATGGTGGTGGCGTGGAACGTCGGTATGCTCATTCGGTCGCGTCGTCGGTGGTCCCTACGCCCGCGGATGCGCCTGGCGGTAGACCGCCTTCAGCCGCTCCTTGGACGTGTGCGTGTAGATCTGCGTCGTGCTCAGGCTCGCGTGGCCCAGCAGCTCCTTGACGGCCACCAGGTCCGCGCCGGCGTCCACCAGGTGCGTGGCGAAGGTGTGCCGCAGCGAGTGCGTGGACAGGCCGGCGTCCTCGCCCACGCCGTCCAGGAAGTCGGTGACGATCTTCTGGATGCTGCGGACGCCGAGCCGCTTCCCCGTCTGCCCCACGAACACCGCGCGCAGGTCGGCCCTCGGCACTCGCAGCACCAGCTCCTCGCGGACGACGTAGTAGCGGCGCACCGCGGCGATCGCCATGCGCCCCAGCGGGATGATGCGCTCCTTCCTCCCCTTCCCCATCACCCGCGCCCGCTCGGAGACCAGGTCCAGGTCGGCCAGGTTCAGCCCCTGCAGCTCGGAGAGGCGCATCCCGGTGCCGTAGAACAGCTCCACCATCGCCAGGCCGCGCAGGGCGATGAAGCCGCCGCCGTCGGCGCGGGCCTCGGCGTGGGCGATCACCGCTTCCATCTGCTCGGGCGTCAGGAAGCCGGGCAGGGTGCGCTCCCGCCTGGGCGAGCGGACGGTGCTCGCCGGGTTGGCCTCCACCCGCTCCTCCACGTGAAGGAAGCGGAAGAAGGAGCGCACCGCCGAGAGCTTGCGCGCCACCGAGCGCTTGGCCAGGCCGCGCCGGGCCACGCAGTCGCCCATGAAGGAGCGGATCGCCAGCCGGTCGATCCCCGCCCAGCTCCACTCCGGCGTCCCGAAGTAGCCCGTGAGGAAGCTATCCAGCTCGCGCAGGTCCTCGGTGTATGCGCGCAGCGTCCGTGGGGAGAGCTGCCGCTCGTGCTCCACGTAGCGCAGGAAAGCGGCGACCGCCTCGCCCCGCTCGGGGGGCGCGGCGGTCGCTTCCGGCTGCGCGGCGGTCTCCCGCGCGGCGGCCGGGGGCGCCTTCCGTCCGCGGCGGCGCTCCGTCACCGAGCCGAGCCGGCGGGGGCCGCGGCCTCGATCCCGCTCGCCTCCATCCAGGCGGCGAAGTCGGCGCGGGCGCGCTCCGCGAGCAGGGCGCGCTTGCGGGCCTTGTCCTTCACATGCTCCTCCAGCGGGTCCAGCAGCCCCCAGTTGGAGTTCATGGGGGCGAAGTGCTTCGGGTCGGAGTCGCGCAGGTAGCGCATCAGCCCGCCCAGCATGGTGGTCGGCGGGGGGACCGCCGGCTCCAGCCCGCGGACGATCCGGTCCAGGTTCACCGCGGCCAGGATGCCGGTCGCGGTGGACTCGGTGTACCCCTCCACCCCGGTGATCTGCCCGGCGAAGACCAGCTCCGGCCGATCGCGCAGCGAGCCGTGCGTGGAGAGGCGCGCCGGGAAGTTCAGGTAGGTGTTCCGGTGGATGGAGCCCCAGCGGAGGAACTCCGCCTCCTCCAGCCCGGGGATCATCCGGAAGATGCGCTTCTGCTCGGGGATGCGGAGCCGCGTCTGGAAGCCCACCAGGTTCCAGAGGTTGCCGGCGCGGTCCTCCCGGCGGAGCTGCACCACGGCCCAGGCGCGCCTCCCGTCCCACTGCGGCACGGGGAGCCCCACGGGCTTCATGGGCCCGAAGCGCAGCGTGTCCGGCCCGCGGTGCGCCATAACCTCGATGGGGAGGCACCCCTCGAAGTAGGGGACGTTCTCCCAGTCGTGCCCGGCGTGCTCCTCCCCCCCCTTGAGCGCCTCGATGAACGCCTCGTACTGCTCCCGGGTCATGGGGCAGTTGAGGTAGTCGCCTTCCTCGGCCTCGCCCTTCCCCCAGCGCGAGGCGGAGAAGACCACGTCGCGGTTTATGGAGTCGGCGGAGACCACCGGGGCGATGGCGTCGAAGAAGGCCAGCCCCTCGTCGCCCAGGGCGCCGCGGATGGACTGCGAGAGCGCGTCGGAGGTCAGCGGGCCGGTGGCGACGATGGCGGGACCCGCCGGCAGCTCCCGCACCTCGTCGCGGACCACGGCGATGCGCGGATGCGCCTCAATGGCGGCGGTCATCCGCTCCGCGAACTCGCGCCGGTCCACGGTGAGCGCGGTGCCCCCGGGGATGCGCGCCTCGCGGGCGCAGGCCAGCAGGAGCGAGCCCCCCGCGCCCAGCGCGTCCATCTCCAGCTTGAGGATCCCGTGCGCGTTCTGCGGGTCCTCCGACTTGAAGGTGTTGGAGCAGACGATCTCGCCCAGCAGCTCCGTCTGGTGCGCGGGAGTGCCGCGCACCGGCCGCATCTCGTGCAGCGTCACCTCGTGCCCGCGCTCCGCGAGCTGGTACGCCGCCTCCGAGCCCGAGAGCCCGCCCCCGACCACCGTGACCTTCGCCATCCGCTCCTCCTTCGACCGCTCGTCAGGACTGCTTCTTGGGCCGCCTCGTCGTCTTCTTGGCCGCGGTCTTCTTCGCGGCCGACTTGGCGACGGCGGACTTCTTGGTCGTGGACTTCCGCGCGGTGGACTTCTTCGCCGCCGCCGTGCGGGCGCCGCGGGCCGGCTTCTTCGCGGAGGCGGCCCGCTCGCGGAGCAGCTCGACCGCCTGCTCCATGACCACCTCGTCCACCTCTACACCCTTGGGGAGCGATGCGTTCGTAGACCCGTGCTTCACGTAGGGGCCGTAGCGCCCCTCCATGATCACCACGGGCTCCCCGTCCTCCGGGTGCGGCCCCAGCTCCCGCAGCGGCGCGGCCGCGGTGCGCCGCCCGGCCTTGGGCTGCGCCAGGATCTCCAGCGCGCGCTCCAGCCCGATGGTGTACACGTCCTCCCCCTTGGGGATGGAGCGGAATTCGCCCTCGTGCACCACGTACGGGCCGTAGCGCCCCACGTTCGCCTGCACCTCCTTCCCTGTCTCGGGGTGCGTCCCCAGGGTGCGGGGGAGGGCCAGGAGCCGCACCGCCAGCTCCAGCGTCGCCTTGTCCGGGCCGACTCCCTTGGGGAGCGAGGCGCGCTTCGGCTTGGGGTTCTCGTCGGTGGCCTGGCCGAGCTGCACGTACGGCCCGAAGCGCCCGTTCATGACGTAGATGGGCTCGCCGCTCTCCGGGTGGGCGCCCAGGCTGTCCGGGCCCTCCGCCTTGGCCCGCACCAGCGACTGCACCTGCGCCTCCGACAGGTCGGCGGGGGCGAGCCCCTCGGGGAGGGTGGCCGTCACCGGCTTCTCCCCGTCGCCCGCCTCGATGAACGCGCCGAACTTGCCGATGCGCACGCGGGCCTCCAGGTCCTGGAGCCGCACCGTGGACGCCTCGCGCGGGTCGATGCTCTCCTGCCCGGCGCGGACCTTCTCCTCCAGCCCGTCGGGGCCGCTGAAGAACTCGCGCAGGTAGGGGAGCCAGGCGGCGTCGCCCTCGGCGATTTCGTCGAGCTGCTCCTCCATGCGCGCGGTGAACCGGGTGTCCACCAGCGTCTGGAAGTGCCGCTCCAGGAGCTCCGTCACCGCGAAGGCGGTGAAGGTGGGGATGAGCGTGTTGTCCTT
>DATABU010000411.1:0-18838 GCA_036259415.1 Longimicrobiaceae bacterium | reverse complement strand
CTCGCGGGAGGCGGGGCATCGTGCATGCGGCCGGGGCGCCCTACTCCTGGCCCATGCGCCTCTTGAGCTCGCGGAGCCGCTCCTCCACGTCGGGCGCGGGGGGGCGCGGGGGCGGGGGCGGCGCGTCCAGGTCCTCCAGCTCGTCCAGCGCCTCGGCGTAGCGGGCGCGGCCGTCCAGCTCCTCCTCGGCCCGGCCCAGGTCGGCGAACAGGCCGGCGTCCGCCCCCAGCGCCGCGCCCATGCGTCCCTGCGCGCGGAGGGTGCGCAGCCGCGCCACCAGCGCGAAGCGGTTGGCGTCGGCGTCCTTGTACTGGCGCGACATCTCCGCCACCTCGCGACGGCGCAGCTCCAGCTCCGCCTCGGCCGCGCGGAGCTTCTCCTCCAGCACGCCGATGCGCGCCCGGTGCTTCGCCGCGAACTCTTCGGCCACGCGCACCGTCTCGGCGTCCCCGATGCGCTCGGCCATGCCGCGGCGGCGCTCGGTGTCGGCCAGGGCACGGCGCTCCCGCTCCAGGCCGGCGCGCGCGGCGGCGACGGCCTCCTCCAGGACGGGGACGGTCGCGCGCGCCTCCACCATCTCCCGGCGCATGGCGCCCAGCAGCGCCGCCACCTGGTCCTCGGGCTCGCTGCGGCCGGCCTCCGCCTGGAAGGCGTCCCAGGTCCGGGAGAACAGGTTCTTCAGGTCGTCGAACATGGCATCCAAGATACGGGGGCCCCGCGGGGCGGGCAAACGCCGCGGGAGCAAGGGTCTACCGGGCCCGATCCTTGCTCTTCCGCGGGCGGACACACTCGGACCCGAGGGAACATGCCCGACACAGCCACCGGCGACAAGAGCCTCCCGTTCCAGCAGAACCTCACCAAGGAGGAAGCCAAGTCCCTCACGCACGGCGACTTCTGGATTCCCGAGGACGAGCGGGAGATCTACAAGCGGGCGCTGCGCATCCTGAACGAGGCGGGGGTGCCCTACGTGGTGGCCGGGGCGTACGCCATCTACGAGCACACGGGCATCTACCGCAAGACCACGGACCTGGACCTGTTCGTGGAGCCCGCGCACGTGGTCCCCGCCATGCGCGCGCTGCGCGACGAGGGCTTCCGCACCTGCCTGGCGCAGTCGCACTGGCTGGCCAAGGCCAAGCAGGACCCGTACTTCGTGGACATCATCTACGGGATGGGGAACGGGCTGGCGCTGATCGACCCGGACTGGTACCGCCACAGCTCCCCCGCCATCCTGGCCGCCACCCCGGTGCGGGTGGCGCCCGCGGAGGAGCTGATCTGGCACCGGCTCTTCATCAACGAGCGGCACCGCCAGGACATGGCGGACATCGCGCACCTGATCCTGTGCGTGGGCGCACAGCTGGACTGGCAGCGGCTGGTGGACAAGACGGGCCCGCACTGGCCCCTGCTGCTGGCCCAGCTGCAGATGTTCTACTACGTCTACCCGGGGTACCGGAGCCGCGTCCCGGACTGGGTGCTGGCGAACCTGCTGGAGCGCGCCCGCTCGGAGACGGGGCACGAGGAGCCCTCGGAGACGGCCACGCGGGGGACGCTGATCTCCCGCTTCAGCTTCGCCATAGACGTGAACGAGTGGGGCTTCCGCGACCTGCGGGAGGAGACCATCCGCGAGATGCAGCGGAGCGAGATCGTCCGCGAGATCGAGGCGGCGGACGTGTGGGACGAGCGCTACGCCGGCGCCGCGGAGTCGGAGGTACCGGACGAATCGGCACGGGAGGAGACGGCCTGATGGACGGAAACGGCAAGGGACAGGGGAATGCGCCCGCGGCGGAGTCGCGGACGCCCAGGAACCGGCGCCGGTCGGACGCCCGCCGCATGGTGCGAATCGCGGTGGTGGGCGACTTCCACTGCGGCGAGGCGGACGCGGGCGCGTACCGCCCGCTCTTCGCGCGCGCCGACGACGAAGCCGACGTGCTGGTGCTGGCCGGCGACCTGACGCGCTGGGGGACCCCCGCGGAGATGCGCGTGGCGGTGGGAGAGCTCGCCGAGGTGAAGATCCCCATCGTGGCGGTGCTCGGGAACCACGACCACGAGGCCGGGCAGGTCGCCGAGGTGCTCGCCATCCTCCGCGAGCGGGGGGTGCACGTCCTGGACGGCGACACCTTCGAGCTGAACGAGATGGTGGGCTTCGCCGGCACCAAGGGCTTCATGGGGGGCTTCGGGCGGGGGACGCTGACCGCCTTCGGCGAGGCGTCCACAAAGGCGTTCGTGGACTGCACCCAGGAAGAGGTGAAGAAGTTGGAGCTGGCGCTCCGCAAGCTCGCCACCCCGGTCCGGGTGGTGGTGCTCCACTACTCGCCGGTGGTGGACACCGTGGTGGGCGAGCCGGAGGTGATCTTTCCCTTCCTGGGCACCGACCGCCTGGCGGAGCCGCTGGACCGCTACGGCGCCACGGTGGCGTTCCACGGCCACGCCCACATCGGCACCTTCGAGGGGAAGACCCCCGGCGGAGTCCCGGTCTACAACGTCTCCCTGGCGCTGCTGCGCAGGGAGGGGATCGGGGAGATGTACTACCTGCACGAGATCCCCCTCCCCGAGCGCCGGCAGCAGCGCGCCGCCGAGCCCTCCGCCGCCATCCAGGAGGGCGCCGGCTCAGTCGCGGAGTGACCGGCGCTCAGCCCCCGCGCGGCAGCGGCAGCGGCAGCCGCTCCGCGGCTCGCGCGGCCTACCCCCACTTCTCCAGGAAGCGCATCAGCGCGGCCTCCTCCGGGTAGTAGCCCGGCGACTCGGCCCGGACGGGGCGGGGCTCGCGCCGCATCAGCGGCTCTATGGTCTTCCCGGAGACGTACTTCTCCAGCACGGCGGGGTGGATGTAGGCGGAGCGGCAGACGGCGGGGGTGTTCCCCAGCTCGGAGGAGACCAGCTTGCAGGCCAGGAGGACGTTCTTCTTCGCCTCCGCCGCGTCCTTCGGCGGGCCCAGGTCGGCGAGGATGGTGGCGGCGCGCACCGTCCCGCCCCAGGTACGGATGTCCTTGGAGGTGTAGCGCTTCCCCAGGACCTCCTTCACGTAGGCGTTGACGTCCCGCGCCTTCACCTTCTGCGGCCTGCCGTCCTCGTCCACGTACTGGAAGAGGCGCGTCCCCGGCAGCTCCAGCAGCTCGCGGATGATCTTCACCAGCGGGGTGTCGGCCACCACGTGGTGCTGGTGGATGGACTTCTTCCCCACGTAGCGGAAGCGCAGGTCGGTGCCGTCGATCTCCAGGTGCTTCTTGCGCAGCGTGGTGATGCCGAAGGTGCGGTTCTCCACCGCGTATCGCTCGCTCCCCACCCGGAAGAAGCCGCGCGTCATCAGCCGCACGACGGTGGCGAGCACCTTCTCGCGCCCCAGCCCCTCCTGCCGCAGGTGCTCGTTGGTCACCTCGCGCAGCCTGGGGAGGGCGCGGGCGTACTCCAGCAGCTTGCGGTACTTCTTCCGCGCGCCGCGGTCCACGAAGTCGGGGTGGTAGCGGTACTGCTTGCGCCCCGCGGCGTCGATCCCGGTGGCCTGCACCTTGGCGTCCGGGTCGGAGGCGATCTCCACGTCGGTCCAGGCGGGCGGGATGGCGATGGCCCGGATGCGCGCCAGGGCGGGCCTGCTCTTCAGCGGCCTGCCGTCGGCGCGGAGGTAGGTGAAGCCGCGCTTCGGGGTCCCCGTGCGCCGCCAGTCGAGGCTCCCGTTGTCGCTCCGCCGCTTTCGGCTAGATTTCCGGCTCATCTCCGGGACGGGTGCAGAGTTCGGCCTGCGGCCTTGCACGACCCGTTCCCGAAGGTTTACCGATTCCCTCCCCCGGGCCTCCCATGCAGGCAGCCACCCTCCACTGCCCCACCTGCGGCGCCGCGGCCTCCGGCGACGCCGACCGCTGCGCCTACTGCCGCTCGCGCCTGGCGACGGTCGCCTGCCCCTCGTGCTTCGGGATGCTCTTCCGCGGCTCGCGCCATTGCCCGCACTGCGGCGCCGCCGCGGACCGCGCTGTGGACGACGCGGCCGGCGCGCCCCTCCCCTGCCCCCGCTGCCGCGCGGAGACGGCGGCGGTGCGCGTGGGCGCGGCGTCGCTGCGGGAGTGCCCGGAGTGCGGCGGGGTGTGGGCGCGGCGCGAGGCTTTCGAGCGCATCTGCGCGGGGACGGAGGAGCAGGCTGCGGTGCTGGGCGCGGCGCAGGCGGCGCCCCGTCCGGCCGCCGGCGCTGCGGAGACGGTGCGCTACCTCCCCTGCCCGGAGTGCGGCGCGCTGATGAACCGGGTGAACTTCGCGCGCTGCTCGGGGGTGGTGATCGACGTCTGCCGCGGCCACGGGAGCTGGTTCGACCGCGACGAGCTGCGCCGCATCGTGGAGTTCGTCCGCGGCGGCGGGATGAGCCTGGCGCGCGAGCGGGAGACCATGCGGCTGGAGGAGGAGCGGAAGCGGCTGGAGCGGGCCCGGCTCGCCGCGCAGGCGGGCGGCGGGGCCGGGCCGGGCTTCACCGGCGACGACTGGACGCGCGCCATCGGCGCGGCCGCCTCGGTGCTGCGCATCCTGCGGAGCTGAGGGGGCTATCCGCACTCCGCCCTACGGCGTCTCCGCATCAGGGGACCGGCTTCACCACGCCGCGCTCCGCCGCCGCCTCCAGCGGGGAGGGCACCTGGAAGTGGGGATCGCCCAGCACGCCGGCCACGGCGCGCAGCGAGTCGGCGAGGGCGTTGTAGCGGTCCACCGCGGCGTGGTTGCGGGCCAGCACCTCGCGCCAGCGCTCGAAGTACCGGTTGCGGTCGGCCACGTGCCGGTTGTAGCGGTCCAGGTCGGCCCGGTACTCCTCGTACACCTCCATGGGGAGGGTCGTCCCCTCGGCCCGGCGGTCGTACGCCCGCAGCCCGCGCTGCTCCCGCTCCAGCTCCCCGTCCTCGCGGTCGAGCACCCCCTTCAGGGTGTCCAGCTCCGCCCGCGTCCGGATCACTTCCGCCCCCGCGTCGAGCAGCCGTCCGCGCAGCGCCACCAGCCGCACCCGGTCGTCGGCGTGCACCCGCCAGTCGTACAGCTCCTTCGCCACCCTGCCGGCGAGCAGCAGGAGGAGGAAGGCGAGCAGGACGCGCAGGCGCCGGCTCACCGCGGCCCTCTGCTGGATCGGGGACGCGGGGCGGACGGGGTGCCGGTGGGGGTCAAGCGCGGCGCGCGGGTGCGGGTTCGCGGACGGCGTGGACGACGGAAGATGCCTACGCCGCTCCCGCCCCGCAACGGGACGGCGCGCCCGGCCGGGAACAGATGGCTCGGTGGCACGCAACGTGCGGGCTAAAATCGGCCGTGGCAAAAGTTTAGAGCGCCACCCCCGGCGACCCCATAGATTCCCAGGAGGAAAGCGATGCACCCGAGGAGACGACGTCCGCCGCCCCCGTGGGAACGTGGATACCCGGAGCCGCGGCACCCCCTCGGGCAAGCACGGCGCCGGTGGCCGAGCGCCTACGACGGCGGCGCGCCCGCGCCCCGGCTGAACCCGCGCTACCGGCGCGCCTTCGACGGCGGCCTGCCCTCCTCCGGTCCGAGCGGCCACGACGGCCGGCGGCGGCGGCGCTCCATGATCGACCAGATCCGGCGCAACCCGGTGCGGCACGGCCTGGTGGGGCTGGCGATCGCGGGGACGGCCGCGCCCGTGGCGATGGCGCGCTACCAGCAGGCGATGCGCACCGACCCGTCGCACGAGCAGATCCTGACCGCCTCCCCCATCGGCGCCGTGAAGGTGGACGAGACGGCCGTCGCCCAGGCGTGGCGCGCCGCCAACACCGAGGCCGCGGCGGCGGCGGAGAGCCCGCGCGAGGTCAAGATCCTGGAGAAGGTGGACCAGTACGGGGAGATGGGGCTGGACCGCGAGCTGGCGGAGGACATCTACGACATCGCGCTCGAGCACGACATCGACCCGGACGTGGCGTTCGGGCTGGTGCGCACCGAGAGCGAGTTCAAGAACTACGCGACCAGCCACGTCGGGGCCCTGGGGCTCACCCAGCTCATGCCCAAGACGGCGGACTGGCTGGAGCCGGGCACCCGCGAGGCCGACCTCCGCAACCCGGAGACCAACCTCAAGATCGGCTTCCGCTACCTGCGGCAGCTCATCGACAAGTACGAGGGCGACCAGAAGCTGGCGCTCCTGGCCTACAACCGCGGGCCGGGGACGGTGGACCGGGTGCTGAAGCGCGGGGGCGACCCGGACAACGGCTACGCCGAGGCGGTGTTCAGCGGCAAGGGCGTGCACTGACGCCCCGCCGCGGTCGAGCCGGCGCGAAGGACCCGCCCCGATGGGCGGGTCCTTCGCTTTCTCCCGTTCAGGCCCCGGCCCGGCCGTCGACCGGCACCTCCACCGTGAACACCGACCCTGCCCCCTCCTCGCTCTCCAGGGTGAGGTCGCCGCCCAGCAGGCGGGCCAGCTCCCGCGCCACGGCGAGCCCCAGCCCGGTGCCGCCGGCGCGCCGCGTGTTCCCCTGCGCGGCCTGCCAGAAGGGCTCGAACACCCTCTCCCGCGCCCCGGGCGGGATGCCGATGCCGGTGTCGCGCACCCGGAAGCGCGCCGGGCCGCCCGGCGGCACCGTGGCGACCAGCGCCACCTCTCCCGCGTCGGTGAACTTCACCGCGTTGCCCAGCAGGTTCACCAGCACCTGGCGCAGCTTCCCGGGGTCGGTACGGAGCTCCGCCGCGGCCCCGTCCACCTCCACCCGGAACTCCAGCCCCCGCGCCCGCGCCAGCGGCTCCACCAGCTCCGCCGCCTGCCGCGCCACCTCGTCCGCGCGCACGGTCTCCATCGCCACCTCCTCGCGGTCCGCTTCGATGCGGGAGAAGGTGAGCACCTCCTCGATGAGCCCCAGCAGGTGCCTCCCGCTGGCCGTGACCCGCGCCAGGTAGCGTCCCTGCTCGGCGGTGAGCGGCCCCGCCACCCCGGCGTCCAGGAGGTCCAGGTAGCCGAGCACGGCGTTCAGCGGGGTGCGAAGCTCGTGGCTCATCACCGCCATGAAGTCGCTCTTTGCGCGGCTGGCCGCCTCCGCCTCGGTGCGGGCCCGGTGCTCGGCCTCGTACAGGCGCGAGCGGTCCAGCGCCTGGGCGCACTGCTGCGCCAGCAGCTCCAGGAAGGTCCGGTCGTCGCCGTCGAACGCCCGCTCTGCGGTGAAGCTGAGCGCCAGGGCCCCCATCACCCGCCCCTCCACCGCCAGCGGGAGGGCCGCCCAGGCTTGCTGGACCGTCCGGGGGTACGCCTCCACCAGCGTGGGGTAGACCGCCCGCCGCTCGTCCTCGGTGGCGAGGTACACGGGGCGCCCCCCGCGGACGGCGTCGGCGAGCGGGAGGCGGGCGGAGAGGGGGATGCGCCGGAAGCGCTCCACCACGTCGTCCGGGTGGCCCAGCGCATGGACGATCTCCAGCTCGCCGCGCTCCTCGTGCAGCCGCGCGACCACGGCTGCGGCGGCGTCCAGGGCGGCGGCCCCCTCCTCGACCACCACCCGCGCCACCCGCTCCGGCGTCACGGCGCCGGAGAGCGCTGCGGTGACCCGCTGCAGCCGGGCCATCCGCTCGGCCGTGCGCTCGGCGTCCGCGCGTGCGGCGCGCTCCGCGGCGAAGAGGTGCGCGCCGTCCACGGCCACCGCCGCGCGGCGCGCCAGCTCCTCCGCGAGCGCCAGGTCGTCTTCGATGTAGCGGCGCCCGGACTCGGTGGTGCAGAGGGTGAGCGCCCCCAGCACCCGCCCGCGGGCCGCCAGGGGAACGCAGATGTACGCGGAGAAGCCGATCTCCCGCAGCAGCATCAGCTCCTCCTCCGACTTGGCCGCGGCCACCAGCATCTCGTCGGTGATCTCCGGGTAGAACTCGGCCACCCCCTCGCGCAGCACCCGCGGCAGCCCCGTTGGGGCGTTCCAGTCCTGCGGGGCCCGCGTCTCCAGCTCCCGGGCCCAGGCGACCTTCTCGGGGTCCTGGTGCGCGACGGCCAGGCGCCGCACGTCCGGGGGCCAGGCGTCGGAGTCGGGGTCGGCCAGCATGTCCACGGCGCACCAGTCGCCCAGCCCGGGGACGGCGGCCTCCGCCAGGTTGTGGAGGGTGGCGGCGTAGTCCAGCGAGGAGGCGAGCAGCCGGCTGGCCTCGGCGAGGAAGGCGGCCCGGCGGCGGCCGTCCTCGGCGGCGCGGCGGGCCTCCTCGCGGGCGGCGGCCGCCGCGGTCAGCTCCTCGTTGGCGATGCGGAGCTCGTCGTTGGCGGCCTCCAGCTCCACCTGGGCCTCCTCCAGCTCCACGCCCTGGACCTGCATCTCCTCGGCCTGGTGCTCCAGCTCGATGGCCTGCCGCTCCAGCTGCCCGCGCGCCTCCTCGGTCTCGGTGAAGAGGCGGGCGTTGATGATGGCTGCGGCGGCGCGGCCGGCCAGGTCCACGGCGGCCGGCAGGTCGCGCGGCCCGAAGCGACGGCCGGACCCGGCGTGCACCAGCGTCATGGCACCCAGCACCTCGCCGCGAGCGGCGAGGGGGACCACCAGGGCGGAGCGGAGCCCCAGCGCCCGCAGCAGCCGGAGGTGCTCCGGGTCCGCGGCGAGGGCCTCCAGCAGGGCGTCGGGCACCTCCTCCAGCAGCTCGGGCTCGCCGGTGCGCACCACCTTCCACGCGCCGTGCGGGGCGGCGGGGTCGGGAGGGTAGCGCTCGTGGATGCGGACGGCGTCTGCGAGGCGGCCGGGGTCCGGGTGCTCCACGGCCACGCGCCGGAACTCGCCGCCCTCCAGCAGGTCGATGGCGCACCAGTCGGCCAGCGCCGGGACCGCCAGGCGGGCGACGGCGCGCAGCGTGGGCTCGTACTCCAGCGAGGAGGCGAGCACGCGGCTGGCCTCGGCCAGGAAGGCGCGCTCCTCGGCCTCGCGCCGGCTCTCGGTGACGTCCTCCAGCAGGGCGACGGAGTAGCGCACCTCCCCCGCCTCCGCGCGCACCAGCGACACGGTCAGGCGCCCCCAGAGCATCGAACCGTCGCGGCGGAAGTACCGCTTGTCGATCTGGTACGAGGGACGCCGCCCCTCCAGCAGCTCGCCGTACAGCTCCAGGTCCAGCGCCATGTCGTCCGGGTGGCTCAGCCCGGCCGCGCCCTTCTCCAGCAGGACCTCCGGGGGGTAGCCCAGCATCCGCGACATTGCACCGTTCACGGCCACCAGCCGCCCCTTGTCGTCGCCCAGCGCCATGCCTATGCCGGCGGAGTCGAAGAGCGAGCGGAAGCGCGCCTCGCTCTCCCGCAGCGCCACCTCGGAGAGGTGCCGCCCGGTGACGTCGGCGAGGTGGGCGACGATCCCCCAGACGCGGCCGTCCGGGTCCGTCACGGGCTGGTAGGTGAAGTCCACGAAGTGGGCCTCCACCCGGCCGTCGCCGTCGTCGTCCCAGTCGGCCGGCACGTCGCTCCCGCACACCGGCTCCCCGGTGGCGTAGGCGCGGTCGAGCATCGCCACGAAGCCCTGCTCGGCCAGCTCGGGGAGCACCTCGCGCAGCGGCCGCCCGATGAGGTCGCGTCCCCGCACGATGCGCCGGTACTGCTCGCTCGCGGCGACGAACACGTGGTCCGGCCCCGCGTACACCGCGAAGGGCGCGGGGAACTGCGCGATGGCGCCAAGGAGGCGTCCGCGCTCCAGGGCGTCTTCGGGCGGGGTGGGGTCGGACAGGGTCTCGGTGCTCATGCCGTTGAGGTGCGACCGGGAACGGGTCGGGACGGCGGTCGGTGGCCGGCCCAACTTGCTCGATCCCCCGCCCGATTGCAATTCCCCGGCCCCGTGACGAGCGAAGCGGGGACGGACCGTGGTCCGCCCCCGCGTACCGGGCCCGGGGCCGCTCGGCTGGTTCGGGTCCCTTCTCTTCCTGGGCTGTTCGCCCCGGTGTCCCGGCCTACTCGATCTTCTGGTGGAGGAGCCGGCCGCGGTGGATGCGCGCGAACTGGTCGGGGGTGGCGCGCCTCCAGCGTGTTGATCCGCCGGCGGACCAGCCGGGAGCGGGGGCCGGCGTGCAGGCGCACGTAGTTCCCCTCGGCCTCGAACCAGTCCACGTCGGCCACGCGGCCGAAGACCATCTTCCCCCCGTCCTTGACCAGGATGCGGACCAGCGGCGCGGTACCGGCGGGGCCGCCAGCGAGACTGCCCGCACCGCCTCCTGCCCTTCGCCGCACACCGCGACCACCTCCACCTCCGGCTCGCGCTTCAGGAGCCGCACGATGCGGCGCCGCGCCAGCGGCTCGTCGTCCACCGCCACGGCCCGCAGCGGGGTCACGCGGAGGGGAGTGTGCGGCCCCGGGTCAGGCGCGGCCCCTCTCGCCGGGGCCGGCCATCGTCCAGGGGTCCAGGTACGCCGCGTCGGGGTGCGCGGCGTGGATGTACGGGGGGACCACGGGGAGCTCCGCGGCCTCGCGCCACACCCGCCAGAGGTGGGAGAGGAACAGCTTCTCCGTCTTGCGGAGCGCGCCCAGGTGCTTGCGCTTCCCGGTCCACCCGGGGCGCTCCGCGTCCAGCCGGGCGCGCTCGGCGCGGTAGCGGTCGGCGTAGGGGCCGCCGGCCTTGAGGAAGGATACGCCCGCCAGGTAGCAGGCCGCCTTGGCCCCCGGGTTGTAGTCGCGCCCCGCCCCGCGCGGAGCGCGCGGCTGGGCCACGCGCGCGTCGGGGTCGCCGGTGTCGCGGAGCGTCCCCGGGCAGGGACCGCGGCGCCCCAGCGCCTGGTGCCCTCCGGTGACCCGGTAGCCCTCCGGGAACGACGCCCGCAGCCCGCACGGGTCGCAGCGGTACGCCCGGCCGGGGACGGTGGCGAGCCCGCAGTACGCCCAGAAGGAGGACGGCGTGGCCGCGCGCTCCACGTCCAGCCGTGCGAGCAGCCTCCCGGCCAGGCTGGGCCCAATCCCCCGGACGCGGCCCAGCCACGGCCAGGCGGGGTGCCCGGCCAGCTCCGTCTCCAGGGCGGCGAGGAGCGCCCGCTCCTCCTCGTGGAGGCGGCGGTAGAGCCGCCCCAGGAAGGGGACGGGGCCGTCGCACTCGCCGCGGCGGATGCGCTGCAGGGTGTCGGCGGGCTGGTCCGGCAGCGCGGGGCCGCGCGGCGGAGACCCGTCGCGCCCCTGGAGCACGGCGCGGAGGCGCTCGCCGGTCTGGAGGCGGAGGCGCTGCACCTGCTCGTAGGCGTCCACCAGGACGCGGAGCCCGCCGGCCGCGGTGCGTGTGCCGCTACGCCCCGCCATGCTGTCGCTCTTCGATCATGGGTGTCCTCTCTCGATCGGCTCCGCGACCCCGGCGTCCCGCGGTCCCGCCGCGCCCGGGGGAGCGGGGAACGGCCGCTCTCCGGACGCGGGGGCAAGGTGGCCCCGCCGCACCGCTCCGCCAACGCGGCTGGGACGGGCGGTGCGGCCGCGGGGCGAGCCGAACCCCGGGGGGACGAGGCGCGGCGGCTGCCTACCGGGCCAGGTGCACCAGGATCACCCCGTAGGGGCTGGAGAGGATCCCCGGCCGCCCGGCCTGCCCGCCGGGGAAGACCTCCACCCGCTCCACGTCCCACACGGACACCTGCTCCAGCACGCAGGTGTTCAACGCACGGGTGTCCTGCACGTAGATCAGCGGGTCGCTGCGCCCGCCGAGCGTCTTGACTCCCCGCAGCGTCACCCGCGGGCACGACTCCGCGTCGCGCTGCACCTGCATGCCGGGGACGCGGAAGGCGAGCGCGTCGAGCAGCGAGGCGCCGCTCCGCACGTAACCGCCCGCGACGATGATGGGTGTCGGCCCGCGGCGGAACTGCGCGGCGGGGTCGAGGGGGTCGGCCTGCACGGCGGGCGCGCAGGACGCGAGCGCGGCGGCGGCCGCCGCCGCGAGCAACGGGGATGCGGATGGGGTTCGCATGGCTCTTCCGGGGTTCGGGGACGGGCGCGCAGCACGGAGCGTCGCGCCTGCCGAACAAGAAGCCTGGGGCCCGGGCGGAGGGGGAGCCGACGGTGACGAGGCGTGTCGCGGAGGGGCGGACGGTGCGGCGGGGGGGCGGGACGGCCCCGATCACCCCACCGCCACCGGGCGCGCGGAGACGTCGGAGAGGTACGGGACGGACGGCGCGGAGGCGGCCGTGGAGCTTGCCGGGCGGGAGGCGGCGCGCGCAGATTGCGGAGCCGGACGGGTCAGTGTCGCCCGCCCGCAGCGGGGCGGCAGGACGCCCCGGCGCCGCCGCGGACGCGCCCCTCATCCCCCATCCGGACCCGGTCCCCGTGGGATTCACCCGCCTGCTGATGACGGCCAGCGCCGTGGCGCTCGGACTGCTCGGGCTGGCCGGCTCCTTCGTGCCCGACGAGGTGCTCGGATGGATGGGCGCGCCCGCCTCTCCTCCGCTCGTGCTGCTGGTACAGCTGCTCGGGGCCCTGTACCTCGGGTTCGCGGTCCTCGACTGGATGGCGCGCGGCAACCTGATCGGCGGCATCTACAGCCGCCCCGTCGCGACCGGGAACCTGCTGCACTTCCTCAGCGCGGGCATCGCGATTCTCAGGCTGCTGGCGCGCGCTCCCGAGCTCCGCGCGCTGTGGCCGCTCGCGCTGGTGTACACCCTCCTCGCCGCCGGCTTCGCGGTCGTGCTGTTCCGCCACCCCGTCCGGCCGAGTCCGGCGGCGAAGGAGGCGGGCCGACCCGCCTGAGAAAGCCGCGGTGCCGGCGGAGGACGCGCCGCCGGCCGCTCACCTCCATCCGCAGAGAGACATGCCGCTCCGCACCCTCGCTCTCGCCCTGCTGCTGCTCGCCGCCCAGGCGGCCGCCCTCCGCGCGCAGGCCGCCCCGCCCGGCTTCCGCGAGGAGTTCCTGCTCCATTTCAACAGCTCCAGCCACAAGCTGCTGGAGCTCGCCCGGGCCATGCCGGAGGACCGCTATGCCTGGAGCCCCGGCGAGGGCGTGATGCCCGTCGGGCGCGTGTACGCGCACGTCGCCCGCTACAACTACCACTACCCGCAGGAGGCGATGGGCATCCCCGCGCCGGCCGGGACCGACCTCGACCGCATGGAGGAGGTGGCGGCCAAGGCCGAGGTGGTCGAGCTGCTGCGGCGTTCGCAGGAGCACGTCCGCGCCTCGGTGCGCGGTCTCACCGACGACCAGCTCGCCCGCCCGACCCGGCTGTACGGGCGCGACGTCCCGCAGTGGCCGTGCTCTTCCAGCTCCTGGCCCACATGAACGAGCACCTGGGGCAGTCCATCGCCTACGCACGCTCCAGCGGGGTGGTCCCGCCGTGGTCGCAGTAGCTCAGCGCGCCAGAGCCCGGTACGGCGCGGCGTCCGCCGGCCGGCCCGCCGCCTCGTAGAAGGCGACGAGCTGCCGGGCCGACTCGGCCACCTGCGGGTGCCCGTCCCCCAGGAGGCTGCGGCGCATCCGCAGCGCCTCCAGCAGCAGCGGCTCCGCGCCCGCGAAGTCCCCCTGCTCATGCAGCAGCCCGCCGAGCTGGCCCAGGCTCACGGCGATGGAGGGGTGCTCGCCGCCCAGCGTCCGGCGGCGGATCCCGAGCACCACGCGGGTGAGCGAGTCCGCCCCGGCCAGGTCGCCGCGGGCCCGGCGGAGGAGCGCCAGCCCGTTCATGGTGTGCGCCAGGTCCGGGTGCTCCGGGCCCATGGAGCGCCGCCCCAGCTCGATGGCGGCGGTGTACAGCGACTCGGCCGCGGCCAGGTCGCCGCGGCGGCGCAGCAGCGCCGCGAGGAGCCCCTGGCTGCGGGACACGTCCGGGTGCTCGTCGCCCAGCATGCGGCGGCGGGCGGCCAGGGCGCCGCGGTAGAGCGGCTCCGCCTCGTCCAGCCGCCCCTGCTTCACCAGCAGGAGGCCGAGGTCGCTCATGGCCTCCGCCACGGCGGGGTGTTCCAGGCCGAAGAGCCGGCGGCGCATGGCGAGCGCCTCGCGCAGGAGCGGCTCCGCCTCGGCGTCGCGCCCCTGGAGCTGGAGCTGTAAGGCGAGCGCGTTCAGGCTCTCCGCCACGTCGGCGTGCTCCGGGCCGAACAGCTCGCGCCGCATAGCCAGCGCCTCGCGGCTCAGCCGCTCCGCGGCGGGGTAGTCGCCGCGGTCCTGCAGGAGGAGCCCCAGGCTGGCGAGCGAGTGCGCCACGTCGGCGTGCGGCTCCCCCAGCAGGCGGCGCTGCAGCGCCAGCGCGCGGCGGTAGAGCGGCTCCGCGTCGTCGTAGCGGCCCAGGGCGTAGAGGAGGTCGCCCAGGTGGTGCATGCTCTCCGCGGTGGCGGGGTGCCGCTCGCCGAGGACGCCGCGCCGCAGCGCCAGCGCCCGCTCCAGCACGGGGCGGGCGCGGTCGTACGCCCCCATCTCCCGGTAGACGCGCCCCACCACGTCCAGCATCTGCGCCTGCGCGGCGGGCTGCCCGCGCAGCCGCTCCGCGCGCTCCACCCCTCGGCGCAGCATCTCGTGCACGGTGAGCGAGTCGCCCCGCGTGCGCGTGGGGTCGCCCGCCTCGAAGAGCCCCAGGGTGAAGGCGGTGACCTGCTCCGCCTTCTCGGCCTCCAGCCGCGCCTGCTCCAGCGCCCGCTGGACGCGCCGCGCCTGCACCGTCATCGTGGCCGCGTAGACGCTCAGCACCGCCACGAAAGCCGCCGCCGCCGCCACCCCCCAGCGGTGCCGCCCCGCGAACCTGCGAACCCGGTACCCGGGCGAGTCGCCGCGGGCGGCGATCGGCCGCCCCTCCAGGTACGACTCCACGTCGGCCGCGAGCTGCTCGGCCGAGGGGTAGCGGCGGTCCGGCTCCTTGCGCAGCGCCGTCATGACGATTCGGTCGAGGTCGCCGGAGAGGCGGCGCCGCAGGCGCTCCGGGGTGGTGCCGCGCGCCCGCGCCGAGTCGGCGGGGGTGGGCCCGTCCGGGGTCGCCGCCGGGAGCAGCGCGGCCGCGCCGGGGCGGGGCGGCTCCGCCTCGCAGACCAGCCGCTCCACCTCGGCGGGGGGACGCCCCCACAGCTCGTACGGACGCCGGCCGCAGAGCAGCTCGTAGAGGAGCAGCCCCAGGCCGTACACGTCGGTGGCGGTGGTCACCGGGCCGCCGCGCACCTGCTCGGGGGCGGCGTACTGCGGGGTCATCAGGCGGTCGCCCGTGCGGGTCACGGGGACGGTGTGCGGGGCGGCGGCGGGGTCCAGCAGCTTGGCGATCCCGAAGTCCAGGAGGCGCACCTCCCCCTCGCGGGACACCAGCACGTTGGAGGGCTTCAGGTCGCGGTGCACCACCAGGTTGCGGTGGGCGTGGTGGACGGCGCGCGCCGCGTCGCAGAAGAGCCGCAGGCGGGCCTCCAGCGGGAGCGAGCGCGCGTCGCAGTACGCGTCGATGGGCTCGCCGTCCACGTACTCCATCACGAAGTACGGCCGCGCGTCGTCGGCGACGCCGCCGTCCAGGAGCCGCGCGATGCCGGGGTGGTGGAGCGAGGCCAGGATCTGCCGCTCGGCGCGGAAGCGGCGCAGCACCTCGGCGCTGGCGGCGCCCGGGGGGACCAGCTTGACCGCGACCTGCTGGCTGAACTGGTCGTCGTCGCGCTCGGCCAGGTAGACGCTCCCCATCCCCCCGCGCCCGATCTCCCGCACCAGGCGGTAGGGCCCCACCCGCCGCAGCGTCTCGGGGTAGACGCGCAGCCCCAGCAGCTCCACGCCGCGGGGCGGGTGCTCCAGCACTCCCTCCGCGCGCTCGTGCGCCGCCAGCAGGCGCTCCACCCGGTCGTGCAGCTCCGGGTCGTCCCAGCACGCCTCGCGCAGCCAGCCGGCGCGCTCGGCGGCGGGCCGGTCCAGCGCGGCCTCGAAGAGGGCCTCCACCCGCTCCCGGCGCCCGCGGTCCACGGGCCCCTCCCTCAGCCGCCGTCCGGGTACAGCGCGGAGTAGAGCCAGGCGCGCGCCTTGACCCACTCGCGCCGCACCGTCCGGTCGGAGACCCCCAGCGCCTCCGCCACCTCCTCCTCGGTCATCCCGCCGAAGAAGCGCATCTCCACGATCTGCCTCTGGCGGGGGTCCAGCCCCTCCAGCGCCGCGTCCAGCGCCAGCAGCTCCTCCGGGTCGGTGTCCAGCCCGAGCGGCTTCCCGGAGAGGGTGGTGCGCGCCCACGCGCCGCCGCGCTTCTGCGCGCCGCGGCGGCGGGCGTGGTCCACCAGCACCTGCCGCATGGCGCGGGAGGCGATGGCGAAGAAGTGCGCGCGGTCGCTCCACCCCGCCCCCTCGGGGACGGCCAGCTTGACGTACGCCTCGTGGACGAGCCCGGTTGCCTCCAGCGTGTGCCCCGGCGACTCGCGCCGGAGCTGCCGTCCGGCCAGGGCGCGGAGCTCCTCGTAGACCAGCGGGAAGAGCCGGTCGAAGGCTTCCCGGTCGCCCGAGGAGGCGGCGCGGAGGAGACCTGTGACCTCGGCGCGCGGGCGCGGCTCTGCCGGCGCGGGATCCATGGCGTGCTCCGGCCAGGGTTGCGTCCGGGGAACGCGGCGCGCGTCCCCCATCCTCCCATTGTGGCCCCGCCGCGTCCGTTCCTCAAGGCTTATGCGCACCCCCGGGACGACGGCGTGCCTCAAGGTTCGCCCGGGAGCGGGATGCGCTCCCCCGCCAGTGCCGCCTGGACGATGCGCTGCAGGTCCGTCCCCGGATCGGAGCGGACCTGCTCCAGAAGGGCACGCACGGCCGGATCGCGCGGGCGGTGGACGACCTGCAACGCCTGTATGGCGGCAATCCTGACATCCTCGCACTCCCGAATGTCCCCCGTGACCTCCTGGAAGACGTCCATCCCGGGGAGGCGCCGGGTCGGCACGTTCTCGTGCTGTGCCTTGTTCAGCATGCCGAGGGTCCAGAGCGCCGCCTGCCGGAGGTAGTCGGCGTCAGTGCTCGTGAGCCCCTCCAGCCCACTCACGCTCCCCCGTGCCTGCCGCGAAAGGAGGGAGTACGTGCGTGCCGTTCCGACGCCCCGTAGCGCGATCTGCTCCATCGCGTCCACCCTCACCTGCGGATCCGGCGCCGCCATCATCCGTTCCAACTCTTCGAGGGACGCCTCGCGGACAGGGTCCGGCCCCCCGGCCCGCAGGTACGGCATCGGAAGGGTGTGGCCTGCCAGCACCCCGTCCGCCAGGCGGGTGAGGTCGGCGCTGCCAGCGCGCTGTGCGGTCGCCACTATGGCCCGTACCTCCGGGTCGTTCGGCCGACCGAGGATCTGGAGCGCCTGGACGCCTGCCATTCTCACCTCTGGATCCTCGGCCTCGTCTCCGACCACCGCCCGGATCGTATCCAGGCCGGGAAACTGGACCGTCGGGCGGTCGGCATAACGGCCCTTGAAGATGAGCCCCAGGGTCCACAGGGCGGCCTGCCGGACATAGTCAGCGTCGGCCCTCGCCTGGCCCTCCAGCCGGCTCGTGTCCCTCCTCGCCTCCACCGCCAGGAGGCGGTAGACCGCCGGGCTCTCCAGCGCCCGCAGCCCAACCTCCTCCATCGCGTTCACCTTCGCCTGCAGGTCGGTGCCTGCGACCAGCTCCTCCAGTTCCCGCAACGAGGCGAGCCGGGAGCGAGCACCGGTGGTGTCGAACGGCTGCGTCGACCGGAGTGCCCTCCCGATGGCCTCCACGGCCGGGGGCGCCGACCAGTATGCGAAGTGCGAGGTCAGGAGTCCCCGGAGGAGGTCGGTTGTGGACTCGATCCCCACCTCGGCGGGGGAGACGCCATCGTGCAGCCGGAAGACCCGGTCCGTCCCGAACGCCAGCCAGTCGTGCCGGTCCGAGACGTTGATCCAGTGGTTGATGGTCCGGGGCAGCTTGACCGCCGACCCCGTGGTGTATGCTGCGAGCGTGCCCCGAGGGTCCTGGAGGTGGAAGAAGGCGGCCTGGCTGCCGAGCGTGACGAAGTTCTTGATCCAGAGTCGAGGGCTGCCCGAGACGGCGGCGTCGAAGGCGACCACGCCCCCGAGGCTGTGGGCGATGACGGAGATCGGCCTGTCACGGGTGCCGTAGCCGGCCGGGACGGACTCGATGAGGCGAGCGCGGATTTTCCGCCGCACCGCGGGCTTCTGGTAGAGGAGGGCATCGGCCAGGTAGGGGACGACCAGGTCGGTGATGCGTACGCGTAAGTCGCGCAGAAACTCCGCCTGGATCTCCGAGGCCAGTGCCGCGAACGGGGAGGGGTCCTGGGCCGGCTCGTGCGCGGGGATGACCGTCGCCGCCTGATCGGCCTGGGCGACCAGGTCTCCCCAGTAGACCGGGACGAGCCGCACGTCGCCCCCGAGCGCGGCGGCGAGTCCCTCGACCAGCTCCTCGAAGTCGCTGCGGCTGCGCTGGCCAATCCCGTGCACGACGAGCACGGGCTCGGGTCCTGACGGCACCAGGAGAGACGTGCTCATGCGGCCGTTTCAGGGCAGGTTCGCCAGTCGGGACGTCTACACGGTGCAATATGGGGTGCCGGGAGGAGCGGTCAATCCTTGCGGTCCGCCCGGCGGGGCGGTGCGCCGCCTCGAAGGTGAATTCCCTGCGGACCTCCACCTCCCGCAGGTCAAAGCGCGGCCCGCTCCGCGAGGTAGCCCTGCCAGAGGATCCGCGCCGCCACGGCACGCCACGGCCGCCAGCGCCGCGCGAGCGCTGCGGCCTCGTCGGCGGGGGGCGGCGGGCGGTCGTGGAGCCGGCCCATCGCCCGGTGCAGCGCCAGGTCGCCCGGGGGCCAGACGTCGGGCCGGCGCAGCGCCATCAGCAGGTAGATCCCCGCCGTCCACGGTCCGATGCCCGGGACCCGCACCAGCAGCTCCGTCGCCCGCTCGTCGGGGAGCCGGGCCAGCTCCGGCAGCGGGAGCGACCCGTCGGCCACGTGCTCGGCCAGCGCGCGGACGTAGCGCGCCTTCTGCCGCGTCAGGCCGAGGGCCCGCAGCCCGGGCTCGCCGGCGGCCCGCACGGCCGCCGGGGTGACGCGGCCGC
>DATABU010000410.1:0-6135 GCA_036259415.1 Longimicrobiaceae bacterium | reverse complement strand
GTGTCGGTGGAGCTGGCGGCGCGCGGGGAGGGCGGCCACTCGTCCATGCCGCCGCGGCAGACGGCGGTGGGAGTGCTCGCGCGGGCCGTCGCGCGGCTGGAGGCGAATCCGCTCCCGGGGGGGATCCGCGGCGCGACGGGGCTGCTCTTCGACCATGCGGGTCCGGAGATGCCCTTAGGGATGCGGCTGGTGTTCGCCAACCGCTGGCTCTTCGGACCGCTGCTGGAGCGACGGCTCGCCGCCTCGCCCTCCACCGACGCGGCGCTCCGCACCACCACCGCGGCCACCGTGTTCCATGCGGGGACCAAGGACAACGTGCTCCCAGCGCGGGCGCGGGCCGTGGTGAACTTCCGCGTCCTCCCCGGCGACAGCGTCGCCGGGGTGCTGGCGCACGTCCGCCGGGTGGTGGACGACCCGCGCGTGGAGGCGCGGGCGCTGGGCTTCGCCAGCGAGCCGTCGCCGGTGTCCGGGACGGAGACGGAGGGGTTCCGGACCATCCAGCGCACCATCCGCCAGACCTTCCCCGACGCCATCGTCGCGCCGTACCTGGTGGTGGGCGCCACGGACGCGCGCTGGTTCCACGGTCTGAGCCCCGACGTGTACCGCTTCCTCCCCGTGCGCATGAATGCGGAGGACCTGGAGCGGATGCACGGGACCGACGAGCGGGTGGCGGTCGCCGGCTACGGCGCGGCGGTGCGCTTCTACGCGCAGCTGCTGCGGAACGGGGCGTCGTGAGCGGACGCAAGCAGCTGGTCCGGGACTTCCGCGCCGGGCAGTACCTGGACCTCTTCCTGGTCTCGGCGGTCTCGGCCATCCTGGGGATCCGGCTCTTCCTGCACCTGGCCGGCTACCCGCAGGTGGGCGGCGACTCGCTGCACGTCGCCCACATGCTCTGGGGCGGGCTGCTGATGCTGGCGGCGCTGGTGGTCCTCCTCTCCTACCTGGGGCGGCGCAGCCACCAGCTCGCGGCCGTGCTGGGGGGGCTGGGGTTCGGCACCTTCATCGACGAGGTGGGTAAGTTCGTCACGCAGGACAACGACTACTTCTACCGCCCCGCCGTCGCGCTCATCTACCTCTCCTTCGTGGCGCTCTACATGGCGACGCGCTCCATCCACGGGCGCCCGCCGAGCGCGAAGGAGAACCTGGTGAACGCGCTCCAGGAGCTGGAGGACGTCGCCTTCGACGACCTGGACCGCGCCGAGCGCGAGCGGGCGCTGCTCTACCTGGAGCGCGCCGGACCCGCGGACCCGCTGGCCCGGACCGTCGCGGAGCTGATTCGCCGCACCGAGCCCATCCCCACGCCGGACCCGCACCCGCTGCAGCGCCTGCGCGACGCGGCGGTCCGGCTCTACCGCCGGACGGCGGCCCGGCCCTGGTTCCCGCGGGCCATCGTGCTCTTCTTCGTGGCCCAGCTCGCGGCCAAGGCGGGGCAGGTGCTGGCGGTGGTGTTCTGGCCGGAGCGGGAGCTGCGGCTCCTCCCCACGCCGGCGCGGGTGCGCCGCATCGTGGAGGGGCTCACCGTGGCGGAGTGGGCGCAGCTCGCGTCCGCGCTGCTCGCGGCGGTGCTGGTGGCGCTGGGGATCGCGCTCTTCCGCGGCTCGCGCCTGCGGGCGTTCCGCATGTTCCAGCGCTCCATCCTGCTCTCCATCTTCGTCACGCAGGTGTTCATGTTCTACCGGGACCAGTGGGCGGCGCTCCTGGGCCTGGCCTTCAACCTGGCCGTGCTGGCGGCGCTCAACTTCGCCATCGAGCAGGAGTCGCTGCGCGAGGCGTCGCGGCAGCACGCGGCCGCGCACGGCCCCGGCGCGTAGGGGGCTGCGGCCCCGACCGGCCCCGCGCTACGTTGTTCCAACACACCCTCACGCATGTAACCCGCCATGGACCGATCCTCCACGCTCCTCTGCCTGGCGATGCTCGCCCTGGGCGCCACCGCCGCGGCCTGCCAGTCGGACCCGGACCCCGGTCCCGGGCAGGAGGCGCGGGTGGGGGTCGGCAGCCCCGAGCTCCAGGCCGCGCGCATCCGCCCGGGCGTCGACACGCTGGTCTTCCTCCGCGGGACGGGCGACGCCGAGCAGCCGGTGCCCGGCCTGGTGCTGACGCTCCGGACCACCCTGGAGGGGGACGGGCCGGGCGCGGTGGTCGTGCGGGAGGAGGAGACGCGGGGGCGCAACGGCACGGTGGTGGACGCGGACTCGTTCGTCCTCGCTCGCCCGTCGCTCGCCCCCGTCCGCCAGCGCTCGGCCGGCGGCCAGGGGGAGAGGACGCTCCGCTTCGACGGGCGGCGGGTGCAGGGGAGCCGCACCGGGCCGGGCATGCAGACGCCGGTGGACGTCGCGCTGGAGGAGCCCGTCTTCTACGCGAACTCGCTGGACCTGGTCCTCTCGGCCCTGCCGCTGCGGGAGGGCTACGCGGCCCGGATCCCGGTCTTCGACGCCGGGAGCGGGGCGGTCGCGGAGCTGCGCGCCCGGGTGGCCGGGGCGGAGACGGTGCGGACCGCGGACGGCGGCTCGTGCCAGGCGTGGCGCGTGGAGGTCGCCGGAGGGAGCAGCAACGGCACGTACTGGATCGAGCGCTCGGGCCGGGGGCTGGTACGCTACAACGCCGCACAGGGCGAGATGCGGATGCTGCGGAAGTCCGGCTGCGGGGGGCGGGCGGCCACGTGAGCCGTGAACCGCAGGATCCCGGCTTCGAGGCGCGCGTCCGCGACAGCTTCGCCCGGCAGCGGGTGATGGAGACGCTGGGCGCCCGGCTCGTCCGCGTCGCCCCGGGCGAGGTGGAGCTGGAGCTCCCCTACCGCGCCGACCTGACGCAGCAGCACGGCTTCCTGCACGCCGGGGTCGTCACCACGGTGCTGGACAGCGCCTGCGGGTACGCGGCCTTCAGCCTGATGCCGGCCGACGCCGCGGTGCTCAGCATCGAGTTCAAGACCAACCTGCTCGCCCCGGCGCGCGGCGAGCTGCTCCGCGCCCGCGGCCGGGTGGTGCGCGCGGGCCGCACCGTCACCGTGTGCGAGGGCGAGGCGTGGATGCTGGAGGGAGGCGACGAGCGGCACGTGGCCGCGATGCTCGCTACCATGATGACCGTGCGCGGCCGCGAGGGCCTGGTCGGCTGACGCGCGCCGGCCGGGCGCCCTATGCGCCGCCGTGCGCCGGCTCCACGGCCGCGCGCATGGCCGGCAGCGTCTCGCGGGCGAAGCGCCGCTGCAGCCCCCGGGCGAGCGGGAAGCCGAGCACGGCCAGCGGGGCGGCAGGGCGGGAGAAGGAGAACAGCTCGAAGCGCACCCTGTCGTCCCCGGTGCTCCACTCCACCGTGAAGCGCTCCTCGCCGCGCTCGGCGTGGTCGGCCACCGTGCCGATGGCGAAGCCCGAGCGCCGCACCGGCCCGTCGGGCTCGTCGATGGCGTACACGACGCGGCAGGCGTGCAGCGACCAGAAGCCGTAGTGCCGGACCAGGACCCCCACCGTGCGCCCCGGCTCGGCGGGTGTGCCGGGCGGGACGATCCACGTCCACCCCAGGTCGTACATGGCCCAGCGCCGCAGCGCGTCCGAGGCGCGCCGGAACGTCGCCTCCCCGGCGCCCAGGCGGGTCACGGCGAAGTTGCGGAGGTAGCCGGGGGGCGCCACGGTGCCGCGGCTCGCCCCCACCTCGGGGTAGGTGAGCGGCGCAGTCTCGCGCTCCACCACGTAGCGGCGCGCGTCGTCTTCGCTGGGGCGGCGCAGGAGGAACATGGGTCCGGGGTCAGGGTCCACCTGCAATGTGGCGTTCCTCCACCCGACGGCAAGGGGCGGAGCGCACGCGGCCTGCGCCGCGGCTCGCCGGAGTTGCCGCCGGGCCGCCGCCCGCCGCATCTTCCCTCCCCGGACGGCGCTCACCCGAAGTCGAGTCCCATGGAGTCCACCCTGCACGTCTCCGGGGAGTACCCTCTCTACCCCGGCCCCGCCGGGCCCGAGCCGCTGCGCCGGGTCTCCTGATGCGCGCCGCCGCGCTCGTCCTCCTGCTCGCCGGCGCGGCCGCGCTCTCCGGCTGCGCGGCGCCGGACGTGCCGGAGCAGCCCGCCGAGCTCCCGGGGGCGGTGCGTCCCGGGGAGGAGGCGCCGGACTTCCGGACGGTGACGCTGGAGGGGGACACCGTCTCGCTGGAGGCGCTCCGCGGACGCGTGGTGCTGGTGAACGCGTGGGCCATCTGGTGCCCGCCCTGCATCGAGGAGCTGCCCGCCCTGAAGCGGCTCCACGACCGCTACGTGGGCGAGGGGCTGACCGTGCTGGGGCTGCACGCGGGCGCCGACGGCCTGGCGAAGGCGGAGGCGTTCCGTCGCGCCTTCGGCATCTCCTATCCCAACTCCGTGGAGCGCCCGGACCGGCTGCACGCGCTGCTGGGGACGGGCGCGGGGATCCCCCGCTCGGCGCTGATCGACCGCGAGGGGCGGGTGGTGCGGACGTGGATCGGCCCGCTGGAGCCGGACACCACGCTCCTGGAGGCCGTCCTGGCCGGCCGCCACCGCCTCCTCCCCGACGGCACCCTCCACCTCCCCCCGCCCTGACGCCCGGCCGGCCGCGGCTTTGCGCCCGGGGCGTGGAGCGCCCATCTTGCAGCGGTTCCCGTCCCCCGACCCCCGACCCTCCCCCCGAATGTCCGAGCCCGATCTCCCCTCGACCGACCACCTTGAGCTCTCGTCGGAGATGGTCTGGGAGGCCATGCAGACGCTGGAGCGCGCCCAGCGCGTGCTCTTCCGCGCCGGCGACTGCTACGTGTCGCAGGTCTGGGGCGACGGGGTGCGTGCCGTGATCGACATCGGCGAGCGGATCACCGAGCTCTCCGGCGACCTCACCTCGCTGCACATCGAGATCGGGCGGCTGGCGCGCCGCGACCGGGGGCGGGCCGGGGAGTGACGGCGGCCGCCCGCGGAGGCTCCCGATGATCGTCACCCTGCTCAGCGACTTCGGCACCGCCGACTACTACGTGGCCGCCATGAAGGCGGCGGTGCTCGCCCGCGCGCCCGCCGCGACGCTGGTGGACGTCACGCACGAGGTCCCCCCGCAGGACGTGGCGGCCGGCGCCTTCACCCTGCTGGCGCTGTACCGCGACTTCCCGCCCGGGACCGTGCACCTGGCCGTGGTGGACCCGGGCGTCGGCTCGGAGCGGCGGGCGGTGGTGGTGGAGGCGGCGGGGCAGCGATTCGTGGGGCCGGACAACGGCCTCTTCGGCCGGGTGCTGGACCGCGAGCCGGGGGCGCGCGTCTTCCACCTGGACCGGCCCTCCGCCTTCGCCCACCCGGTGAGCACCACCTTCCACGGGCGCGACGTGTTCGCGCCGGTCGCGGGGGCGCTCGCCGGGGGCGCCGCGGCGGCGGAGCTGGGCACCGAGGTCCACGACCCGGTGCGCCTGGAGCCCATCGCCGTGCGCCGCGCGCCGGACGGCTCGGCGGCGGGGGCGGTGCTTCACGTGGACCGCTTCGGGAACTGCGTCACCACCCTGCGGCCGGGAGACGCGCCGGAGGGGGCGTTCACGCTGGAGGTGGGCGGGCGGGAGGTGCGGGCGCTGCGGCGGCACTACGCGGGGGCGCCGCCGGGCGAGCCGTTCGCCATCTGGGGGAGCGCCGGGTTCCTGGAGGTCTCGGTGGACGGGGCCTCGGCGGCCGACCTGCTGGGGGTGCGGCGGGGCGACCCGGTGACGCTGCGGCCGGCCTGACCGGGGGCCCTCCCTTGCCCCGGCGGCCCCGATCCCGGAAGTTGTAGCCGCGGCGGCGCGTCCGCCCCGCACCCGAACCGATGCCCGAACCGAGTCACCGCATGACGACGACGCACGACGACCAGCAGGAAGCCCGCTCCAGCACCAGCGCCGCCCTCACCGGGCTGGGCGTGGCGCTGGTCTGGCTCGCCATCGTGGCCGGCATCTCCTACTACCTGGCGCTGCCGGCGCACTGAGCCCCATGCACCGCGGCGCCCCCGCCGGGACCTTCCCGGCGGGGGCGCCGCGGTGTTTCCGGCCGCGGGCCTTCAGCCCACGCCCAGCCGCCGCGGGCGGCCGCGGTAGCGGTCGCCCAGGAAGCGGGCCTTCATCGCCTCCATCTCCTCCGGGGTGAGGTCCGTCACCGGCTTGGCGAAGAGCTCCTCCAGCTTCCTCTCCGGCAGCGGC
>DATABU010000409.1:0-8061 GCA_036259415.1 Longimicrobiaceae bacterium | reverse complement strand
GGAGCGGAGACCCACAGCCGTACCGTGGGGCTCCGCGACCCGCGCAGGAGACAGGCCGCAGTTTGGCCTGGCTCCGGAGCGGCCCGCCCAAGCCCGAGGAAACGCGCTACGACGCCAGCAGCGAGCACGCCGACGCCAGGTCCACGTTGCCGCCGCTCACGATCACCCCGATGCGCGCCCCGCGCAGCTCCGGGATCCCGGCGAGCAGCGCCGCGACCGGCACCGCGCCGGAGGGCTCCACCACCAGCTTGGCGCGGGTCCAGAGGAAGCGCATCGCCTCCACGATCTCCGCCTCGGACACGGTGCGCATCTCGTCAACGTGCGCGCGCACCAGCGGAAAGGTGTAGTGCCCCAGCGAGGGCGTGCGCAGCCCGTCGGCCACGGTGGGGGGGTTGTGCACCCGGTGCAGCTCCCCGGTGTGGAAGGAGCGGGTGGCGTCGTCCGCCAGCTCCGGCTCCACCCCCACCACGCGGCACCCCGGCGCGGCGCCCCGCGCGGCCAGCGCCGTTCCGCTCAGCAGCCCGCCCCCGCCGCAGGGGACGAGAAGCGCGTCCAGCGGCCCCGCCTCCTCCAGCAGCTCCAGCGCGGCGGTCCCCTGCCCCGCCACCACGTCCGGGTGGTCGTACGGGGGGACCAGCGTCATCCCCCGCTCCTCCCGCAGCCGGGCGGCGACCTCCTCGCGCGACGCGGCCGCGGGGTCGTACAGGATCACCTCGGCGCCGTAGCCGCGGGTGGCCTCCACCTTGGCGGCGGGCGCGTTCTCCGGCATCACCACCGCCGTGCGCACCTCCAGGATGCGCCCGGTGAGCGCCACCGCCTGGGCGTGGTTCCCGGAGGAGAAGGTGAGCACCCCGGCGCGCCGCTCCGCGTCCGTGAGGCGCGACACGGCGTTGTAGGCGCCGCGGAACTTGAAGGCTCCGCCGCGCTGGAGGTTCTCGCACTTGAGGAGGACCCGGGCCCCGGCGCGCTCGTCCAGCGTGCGCGAGGTGACGACGGGGGTGCGGTGCGCCACCCCGCGCAGCCGCTCCGCCGCGGCGCGCACGGAGTCGAAGGTGGGGAGGCCGCGCTCAGGCGTTGTCGACATGCAGCCAGTCCATGGGGGTGCCGGGCGCGTGGCGCTCCACGAGTTCGTTGATGTGCTGGGGGCGGCTGATGGCCCGGGCGATCTCCGCCAGGCTGCGGAGGTGCTCCTCGGGGCGCTCGGCCGCGCTCAGCAGGAGGAAGACCAGGCGCGCCGGCGCGCGCCCGCCGGGGAGCCGGACGCCCTCGCGGCTCACCCCCAGGAGGAGGATGGGCTCGGGGAGGCCGGAGACCCGGGCGTGCGGGACGATGACGCCGGGGAGCACCTCGGTGGCGAGGTCCGGGTCGCCCTCTGGGAGGGCGGCCAGCACCCGCTCAACGCGGTGCCGGTCGGGGAACTCCGCCTCCGCCAGGGTGCGCAGCGCCTCGCGGAAGGAGACCGGGCCGAGCTCCACTACCCGCCGCGGGGCCAGCGTCCCGTTCCCCCCCGCCAGCGCGGCGTCCAGGGAGGGCTCCGTCTCCGGCGGGTAGACGGCGATGAAGCTCTGCGGCGCCATCCGGGCCAGGAGCGCGGGGAGCCGCTCCAGGCGCGGGTGCCAGGGGAGCGTTCCCTCCCGGGCGCTGACGAGGGCCACCAGGTCGTCGCGCTTCAGCTTCGCCTCCAGCGCCGGGCCCAGGTCGCCCCAGCCGGCGACGCGCTCCCAGGTGGCGGCCACCTTGGGGGAGACCGCGCCGTACGCCTCCTCCAGCAGCCCCGGGTCGCCCTCCACGGCCAGCACGAGCACCGGGGCGCCCACCCCCGCCGCCACCGACTTCACCGTCCGGACCGCCTCCAGGAAGCCGGGGTGGCGCTCGATGGCGGGGGGGAGCACCACCACCACGCGCCGGGTGGTGTTCAGCGCGTGACCCAGCTTCACCACCAGCACCAGCTGGCGGGTGCGGTCCAGGAGCTGGTCGAGCACCGACCCGAAGATGCGGAACGCCCCCGAGCGCCGGCCGTCCCACCCCAGGATGATGGCGGAGCTGCGCGTCTCCGCCGCCCCGCGCACGATCCCCGTGGCCACGTTGCGGTCCACCCGCGTGAGCGGCACCACCGGGACCTCCGCCCCCGCGGCGTACAGCACGGCGTGGGCGAGAGTCTTCTCCGCCTCCGCCACCTCGGCGTCGGTGGCGTCCCCCTCCTCGCGCACCACCATCAGCGGGTACAGGGGCTCCTGCGTCCCCGAGCCGCGCACCGTGAAGGCCAGGTCCAGCAGCGCGTCCGCGGTCGCGGGGTTCGCCAGCGGGATGAGGATCCGCCGCGGAGCCTCCGAGGGGTCGTACGGCTTGCGCTCCTCGCCCAGCGCCACCTCGCGCCCGAAGCGCTCCGTGGCCCAGGGCCCCACGAGGCAGGTGAGCAGGATCATCAGCACCACACCGTTGACCTCGGTCTGGTCCAGCAGCCCCACCTCGAACCCCACCAGCACGATGGCCAGCGTCCCCGCGGCGTGCGGCACCGACAGGCCGAACACCACCCAGGTCTCGTCGCGGGTGTAGCCGAACACCCGGGCCGCCGCCCACGAGGCCAGCCACTTGGAGGCGGTCACGCCCAGCGCCAGCGCGGCCGAGATCGACCAGGCGTGCGGCGAGTCCAGCGCCCGCACGTCCACCAGCATCCCCACCGAGAGGAGGAAGAAGGGGATGAAGAGAGCGTTGCCGACGAACTGGATGCGGTTCATCAGCGGCCCGTGCTCAGGGATGAGCCGGTTCAGCGCCAGCCCCACCAGCAGCGCGCCGATGATGGGCTCCACCCCCGCGGCGTGCGCCAGGTACGACACGGCGAAGAGCGACGCCATCACGAACACGAACTCCGGCGCCGCCTCGTTCCCCACGTTGCGGAAGAACCAGCGCCCCACCCGGGGGAGCCCCCAGAGCGTAACCCCCACGTAGATGGCGAAGGGGACGCCGAAGCTGACCAGGAAGGACGCCCCCAGGCTCCCGCCCACCGCGTTGGCGACCACCGCCAGCAGGACGAGCGCCAGGATCTCGGTGAGGATGGTCCCCCCCAGCGCGGTGGTCACCGCCTGGTTGCGGACGATCCCCAGCCGGCTGGCGATGGGGTAGGTGAGCAGCGTGTGCGACGAGAACGCCGCCGCCAGCAGGAGGGAGGAGAGGAGCGAGTACCCCAGCGCGAGGCCGGTCCCCACGCCCACCAGGGCGGGGACCAGGAACGAGAGCGTCCCGAAGAGGATGCTCCGGTTGCGGTAGCGGTCGAACTCGTCCAGGTCGAGCTCCAGACCCACCATCAGCATCAGGTAGAGGAGCCCGACCGTCCCCAGGAGGATGATGGTGTCGTCGCGCGCGAGGAGCCCGAAGCCGTTGGGCCCCACCGCCGCGCCCACCACGATGAGCCCGATGATCCCGGGGATGCGCAGCCGCTCGAAGAGGATCGGCACCACCAGGAAGATCCCCATCGCCAGTGCGACGATGAGGACCGGGTCCGTGAACGGGAGCGACGGGACGGCCGCGAGGGTCAGCTGGGGCATCGGCACGGAGGACGGGTCACGGGAAACGGGCCGCCGGGCGCGTGCTGCAGGCTTCCTGCCGCTCGCGAGCTGCTCCCGGCGGCCGCCCCCGCTCCCCCGCCGCTCAGTACTTCGGGACGGACGGGTCCACCTCGTCCGACCAGCCCAGGATCCCGCCCTTCAGGTTCCAGAGCCGGGAGTATCCCTTGCCGCGCAGCGCCTCCAGCGCCTTGGCGCTGCGCGCGCCGGAGCGGCACTGGAGCACGACCTCGTCCTCCGGGTCGATCTCGCCCGCGCGCTCCTCGATCTGCCCCAGCGGGATCAGCCGGGCCCCGTGCTCCTCCAGGTTCCCGATCTCCCACTCGTGCGGCTCGCGCACGTCGATGATGGTGAGCCGGTCGCCGCGGTCGAGCCGGGCCTTCAGCTCCGTGGGGGTGATCTCCGGGACCTCGTTCGTGTCTGCCATGACCTCTTCCGTCTCCTTGTCCTGCGGGACGCCGCAGAACCGCTCGTAGTCGATCAGCTCCCGGATCGTGGGGCGCTCCCCGCACACCGGGCACTCCGGGTCCTTCCGGAGCTTCAGCTCCCGAAACCTCATCCGCAGCGCGTCCAATAGCAAGAGCCGACCCACCAGCGTATCGCCGGCGCCCAGCAGCAGCTTCAGCGTCTCGGCGGCCTGGAGCGTCCCCACGATCCCCGGGAGCACGCCCAGCACCCCGCCCTCGGCGCAGGAGGGGACCAGCCCGGGAGGGGGAGGGTCGCGGAAGAGGCAGCGGTAGCACGGCCCCCGCTCCGCCCAGAACACCGACGCCTGCCCCTCCCAGCGGAGGATGGAGCCGTACACGTTGGGCTTCCCCTCCAGCACGCAGGCGTCGTTCACCAGGTAGCGGGTGGGGAAGTTGTCGGTCCCGTCCACGACCACGTCGTATTCGCGGACGATCTCCCGGGCGTTGTCCGAGGTCAGCCGGACGGGGTGCGGCTCCACCCGCACGTGCGGGTTCAGCTCCCCGATGCGGTCGCGGGCCGAGTCCAGCTTGGGGCGCCCCACGTCCCCGGTGCCGTGCAGCACCTGCCGCTGGAGGTTGGTGGCGTCCACCACGTCGAAGTCCACCACCCCCAGCGTCCCCACCCCAGCCGCCGCCAGGTAGAGCGCCACCGGCGAGCCCAGCCCGCCCGCCCCCACCAGCAGCACCCGGCCCGCCTTCAGCTTCCGCTGCCCCTCCGGCCCCACCTCGGGTAGGATCAGGTGGCGCGCGTAGCGGAGCGTCTCGCCGCGGGAGAGGGCGTCCGCCCCCGGCGCCGGGGCGCTCACCGCGCAGCGGCGCGCGCCCGGAGCTGGCGCGCCTCCCAGACCGCGAGCGCCCCGACCGCCGCGAAGCCCACCAGGGCCAGGAGCAGCACCGTCGCCACCGGGTCGCCGGGCCCGGGGAGCCGCACCTCGCGAGACGCCTCCTGCCAGGGCCAGAGCGCGCGCAGGCTCCCCGCCATGAGCCCCACCAGCGCGGCCATGGTGAAGTCGTGCCAGTGGTCCAGGAGCCAGTCCAGCAGCTTGGAGAAGAAGCCGATCCCGGTGGCCGCGCCCGCCACGAACACCAGCACGTAGGCCACGTCCAGGTCGTGCAGCGCCTCCAGCGTCGGCCGGTACATCCCCATGACCTCCAGCAGGAAGGCGCCGCTCACCCCCGGGAGGATCATGGCGCAGATCGCCACCGCCGCCGAGCCGAAGACGCGCAGCAGCGACGGGTCCTCCCCCCCCTGGGTGACGGGGAGCCCCACCAGCACGAACGCCAGCACCGCCCCCGCCGCCACCACCAGGAGCGTCCGGGGGCCGCGCGACCGGAGCCGCAGCCAGGGGATGGCGATGGAGGCCGCCACCAGCCCGAAGAAGAGCCCCCGCGACTGCGCCGGGTAGCGCTCCATGAGCGGCGGGATGATGCGGCTGGCGATGCCGATGGCGGTGACGATCCCCAGCGCGAGCGGGATCACCAGCCGCCACTCCACCTCGCCCAGCGCTTCCCGCGAGCGCCGCAGGTCGCCGCGCAGCGGCGCCGCCACCGCGGAGAAGAACGAGGCGAGCGAGTCGATCAGCCGCTCGTAGACGCCCACGATCAGCGCCATGGTCCCCCCGCTGACGCCGGGGATGATGTCGGCTGTGCCCATCAGCAGCCCCTGCGCGAAGTGCAGGGGGAGGTTGCCTTTGCTGGTCTTCATGCTCCTCGCGGGTCCACGATGCGATGCACCCGGGCGTTCGCCGGGCGGACCGGGCCGATCAAATGTCAGGCCACCCCGGCGGCTCCGGCTCCGGCGGCGGCCCGCTTCCACTCCGCGCCCGCCAGGATCGTCTCCGCCACGGGGGCCGGGTCGAAGCGCACCGGGTCGGTGGCCGGCAGCCCCGTCTCGGCCCGGGCGCGCTCCACGGCCGCGAGGGCCTCCTCCTCGGGGAGGTCCCAGGTGTTCAGGCAGACGGCGACCACCCGCGACGACGGCTTCAGCGGCGCGATCATCCCCTCGTAGATGCGGATGGTCTCCGCCAGCGAGGGGAGCCGCATCCACGCGTACACGTCGTTGCGGTTGTAGGGGCAGAGTCGCGTGGGCTGGTGGCAGAGGACCATGGCGTCCGGCATGGAGCCGTGCAGCAGCCCCAGCGTGACCCCGGAGTACCCCGGGTGCACCAGCGAGCCCTGCCCCTCCACCAGCACCACGTCGTTCCCCTCCGCGGCCTGGAGCGTCAGGCGCTCCGCCGCCCCGCCGATGAAGTCCGCCACCACCGCGTCCACCGAGATCCCCCACCCCTCGATGAGGATCCCCGTCTGCCCCGTGGCCGCGAACCCCACCCGGGTCCCGCGCGCCGCCAGCGCGTCGCGGAGCTGAAGCGCGGCGGTCATCTTCCCGATGTTGCAGTCCGTCCCCACGGTGAGCACCGAGTAGGCGTCCACCCCTCGCGCCTTCCCCGTGGAGACCGGCAGGTCGGCCGGGGGGCGGCGCAGGTCCACGATGCGCGCCCCCCGCTCCGCGGCCAGCGCGGACAGCTCCGGGTCCAGCCCCAGGTAGAAGTGCAGCCCGCTGACCAGCTCCAGCCCCGCCTCGATCACCCGCCGCAGCAGTGGGCGCCACTCCGGGGGGAGCTGGCCGCCCTGCGGCGCGATCCCCACCAGCAGCGCCGTGGGCCCCATCGCCAGCGCCTCCCCGATCGTCCCCACCACGGGCGTGGGCCCGCCGAACCCCAGCACCTCCTGCACCGTGCGCCCTGCCTGCGTGCCGTCCAGCACGCACACCACGCGGTCGGGGATGAAGCGCACGGCGCTGTTGGCCGTTTTGCTGGTCAGCGGCCCGAACTGCCCTTCGGCGACGACGACGTAGCGGTAGGAGGTAAGGTCGTGGTTCATCGGGACGGACGAGTGCGAGAAGTGCGAAAGTAAGTGCGGAGTGCGGAGAACTGAGTGCGGGAGGATGCGTCGGATGGGTCACTCCGCACTCCGCGCTTCATCTCGGGGCCGAGCCCGCCTCCTCCAGCACGGCCGGGATGCTCACGCCGGCGGCGTCCACGCGCAGGGCGCCTTCCGGCAGGCGGATCTCCGACGGGGCGTCGCGGACAAAGCGGCGAAAGCCTTTGCCCTCCAGCAGCCGGTGCACGTACAGGCGGCGGGTGATGACCATCACCGTCGCCAGCACCGGGACCGCCACCAGCAGGCCCACAGGACCCAGCAGCTCCGCCATGATCAGCACGCTCAGGATGGAGAGCACCGGCGGCAGGTGCACCCGGCGCTCCATGATGAGCGGATGGACGAAGTTGGCCTCGATCAGGTGGATGACCACGCCCAGCAGCACCACCAGCAGCGCGTGCACGATGCCGCCGCTCCCCAGCACGAACAGCGCGGGCAGGAGCGTGGACACCAGCGTGCCGAAGAACGGCACCATCACCACCACCCCCGTGAACACGCCGAACGCCAGCGAGAACGGCACGTCCAGGATCTCCAGGCCGATCCAGGTCAGCACGCCCAGGAACACCATGGCCAGCATCTGCCCGCCGATCCACGCGCGCAGCGAGCGGGCCAGGTCCGCAAGGATGTCGCGCACCAGCTCCCGGTGCACCGGCGGCGCCAGCGAGACGATCCCCTCCCGGTACACTTCCGGCCGCAGGGCCATGTAGATGCCCATCACCAGCACGCTCACGAAGTTGATGAGCACGTGCAGCGTGTCGAACACCACGGGAAAGAGCCCGGCGGCCGCCTGCCCCGCGTTCTGCGCGAGGCCGGACAGCTGCTCCGAGAGCCGCTCCGGGGGGATGATGGCCGCCAGGAGGGGATACTCCTGCGTGAGGGCCCGCAGGCTGGCCATCCACACCTGGATGAGGCCCGGCAGCGCCGTGATGAGCGCCTGCGTCTGCCGGGCCACCGGCGGCAGCACCAGCCATCCCACCGCCGTCACGCCGATCGCCGTCACCACCAGCGCCACCAGCAGCCCCAGCACGCGCGGCACGCGGTGGCGCTCCTGCAGGTAGTCGACGATGGCGCCCAGGTACAGCGCGAACAGCGCC
>DATABU010000408.1:0-2067 GCA_036259415.1 Longimicrobiaceae bacterium | reverse complement strand
CGGAGGAGTAGCCGCGGCCAGCGCCACGGCCTCCTCCGCGCACCCCCACGAGAGCGTCAGCCCGGAGCCGCCGTGGCCGTAGCAGTGCACCACGCGCGAGCCGTCCGGGAAGTCCTCCGCCTCCAGCCGCACCTCCGGCCGCCCCGGCCGCAGCCCCACCCGGTGCTCCAGGACGCGCGCCCCGGCCAGCCGGGGCTCCAGCTCCGCGCACAGCCGCAGGATGCGCCGCGCCGTCGCGGGGTCGGGGGCGGCGTCCCACGACCCGTCCTCGGCGGTGCCGCCCAGGACGCACTCGCGGTCGCTGCGGGGGATCACGTACGTGATCCCCTCCGGGTGCTCCTGGTCCAGGAGGATGCGCTCGACGCCCGGGTTCTCCACCCGCACCACCTGCCCGCGGATGGGGAACACCGACGCGTCGCCGGCCAGCGAGCGCGCCCCCAGCCCGGTGCAGTTCAGCACGGTCGGGGCCGCCGCCCGCGCCTCCTCCAGCGACCGCGCCCGCCGCCGCTCCACCTCCCCGCCCGCCGCGCGGAAGCGCCCCGCCAGCCAGCGCAGGTACGCCGGCATGTCCGCCGTGGGGACGGTGAAGGCCCAGCCGTCCGCGTACCCCGGCGGGAGCTCGTCCGGGCGCGCGTGCCGGAAGCCGGGGACCCCGCCGGCCCAGGACGGGTCCGCCGCGGGCCGGTGCCGGAGCTCCAGCGCCGGACGCATCCGCACCCCGCTCCCCGGCACGGCCGCCAGCTCCGCCAGCACCCCGAAGGTGCGGCTCCCCCAGGCGTCCACCCGCTCCGCCGGGAAGGCCCGGTACGGGTACCAGAAAGCTCCCGCCACCGCCGAGACCGTGTCCTCCGGCGCGTCCGCCGACCAGAGGCGCACGCGCCGTCCCGCTTCCCGCAGCCGCAGCGCCGCGGAGAGGCCGACGACACCGCCGCCGAGCACCAGCACGTCGAGGGATCCGGTCATGGGGTGCGGCGCGGGTCGGCGGTTGAAGGGGACCGCTGCCAGGCTCGCCCGGGGCGGCGCGCGCGGCAAGCCGCCCCGGACTGCATCTTGCTGGACCGGAGCGGTCCACGGGCACACGCCCGTTCCTCCGACGCCCAGCGGACGCCCATGCCCGGATTCGAAGGTCTGCTCGCGGGTCGCGTCCTCAGCGACCGCTACCGGATCGAGGAGGTGATCGGCCGGGGCGGCTTCGCCGCGGTGTACCGCGCCACGGACGAGCGGCTGGGGCGGAGCGTCGCGGTCAAGGTCGTCACCTTCTCGGCCACCAACCCCGAGACCCGCAGGGAGGTGCACGAGCGGTTCCGCCGCGAGGCGCGGGCCATCGCCAGCCTGCACCACCCCAACGTGGTCACCCTCTACGACTTCGGCACGGACCCGGCGCTGGGGCTGGACTTCTTCGTCATGGAGCTGCTGCGGGGCGAGGACCTGGCGCACCGGCTGGCGCGCCCCGCCCCCCTCGCCCTCCGCGGGGCGCTGCGGCTGCTGCGCGACGCGGCGCGGGGGGTGCACGCCGGGCACGAGGCGGGGCTGGTGCACCGCGACCTCAAGCCGGGGAACGTGTTCCTGGCCCGCCGCGACCGCCCGGGGCGCTTCCGGGTGTGCGTGCTGGACTGGGGGATCGCCCGCTTCGCGCAGGACGAGGCCACCCAGCTCACCCGCGCCGGAGGGATGCTCCTCTCCCCCGCCTACGCCTCGCCCGAGCAGCTGCGCGGCGAGTCGCGCGTCACCCCGGCGTCCGACGTGTTCAGCCTGGGGGTGATCGGCTACGAGCTGCTGACGCGCGAGCGGCCCTTCCCGGGGAACCGGCTGCTCGCCCCCGGCGAGCACCCCGCGCCCGTCCCGCTGCGCGAGCGCAGCCCGGAGGTGCCCGCCTCGATAGCGGACGCGATCCACCGCGCCCTGGCCGAGGACCCCGCCGACCGCTTCCCCGACGCGGGCGCCTTCGCCGACGCGCTGGGCGCCGCCGACCCCGTCCCCGCCGGGACCCCCGCCGCGCCCCCCGTCGTGCTCCCGCCCCTGCCGGGTCCCCCTCCCGGGGACGCGCCCACGGTCCGCGCCGCCCCC
>DATABU010000407.1:0-8739 GCA_036259415.1 Longimicrobiaceae bacterium | reverse complement strand
TGCTCCACCGCAGCACCGTCTCGCCCCTCTCCTGCGCGGCGGCCACCGTGCACGAGACCTCCACCGTGCTCCCGTCGCGACGCGCCACCACCACCTCCCAGTCGGCGGCGCGCCCCTCCGCCGGGACGCGGTTGAGCCGCTCGCGGAAGGCGCGCACCCCGTCGCGCGCCATGAACACCGCCAGCGGCTTCCCCGCCAGCGCCCGCTCGCCGACCTCGAAGAGGAGGGCCGCCGCCGCGTTCGCCTCGCGGATCGTCCCCTCCGGAGTGGTCACCAGGTACGGGTCCGGGGCCAGGTGGAAGAGGTCGGCGTAGCGCTGGTGCTCTTCCTCCAGGAGGAGCTGCGCGGCGGCCAGGCTCTCGTTCTGCGACCGCAGCTCCTCCTCGGTGACGCTCAGCTCTTCCAGCGTCGTCAGGAGCTCCTCGATCGCCTCCTCGGCCAGGGCCCCGCCCTCGCCCGGGGCGGCCAGGCGGCGGCGCAGCGCCTCGACCCGGTGGCGGGCGCCGGCCAGCTGCGTCTGGACGATCAGGTCGTAGCTCATGGGGGGGGCCGGAGGTGCCTGGAAAAGACCGGGTATGCCCCCGGAAGGGCAGGCGCCAGACCGGGGGCGTAGCACGCGGCCCCCGGGGGCTCACCCTGTGGCGGAGCCCTCCGCCCCGTCGGCGGCGCCGGTCCACTCCTCCATCGTCAGCACCGCGCCGTGGATCTCGCGGTCGCCGCCCAGGAAGGGGGCGCAGGTGACGCGGCAGCGGATGGCGCGGCCGCGGCGGTTGACGGCGTCCAGCACCATCTCCTCCATCTCGCTCTTCCCGTCGATGCAGGCGCGGACGGGGCCCTTGAGCCGCTCGACGGGGAGGCCGATGTCGAGGTTCTGGAAGGCGTGCCCCTCCACCTCGTCGGCGCGCAGCCCCCACAGCTCCTCGGCCTTGCGGTTCCAGACGCGGATGTCGGAGTCGCGGTCGACGACGGCCACCGCCACCCGGAGCGAGGCGAGGATGGAGGTCATGTAGGCGTTGACGTGGTTGACCTCGATGGTGCGCCGGTGGAGCTCGTCGTTGATGGTCTCGAGCTCCTCGTTGGTGCTCTGGAGCTCCTCGTTCATGGTCTCGAGCTCCTCGTTGGTGCTCTGGAGCTCCTCGTTGGTCGTCTCCAGCTCCTCGATGGTGCTCTGCAGCTCCTCGTTGGTCGTCTCCAGCTCCTCGTTGGTGCTCTGCAGCTCCTCGAAGGCGGTCTCCAGCTCCTGGTTGGCCTCCTGCAGCTCGGCCTGGAGGCGGTGGTACGCGGACATGTCGGTGAAGGTGACGCTCACCCCCAGGAGCTGGCCGCCCGCGTGGGCCGGCTGGACGGCCAGGTCCAGGTGGCGCAGCTCGCCCGCGGGGCTCGGGGCCTCCACGCCGGCCACGTGCACCGGGGAGCGCTGGGCGACCGCCTGCTCGATGAGGGAGCGCAGCTCCACCGGCCGGTACGAGATCGTCAGGTCCTGCAGCGGGCGCCCCAGGTCGGTCGGCGACAGGGCGAAGAGGGCGCGGGCGGCGGAGTTGGCGAAGAGGAGAGCGCCCGTCGGGCTCACCAGCATGCGCGCCGCCGGGTCGGCCTCCAGCACCTCGTCGCGCAGGCGGAGCTGCTGGGCCGTCCGCGCGGCGGGGGGCGGGGCGTCGCTCCGCCGCAGCGCGTGCAGGCGGTCGGAGAGGGTGGCGCGCGGGACCTTGGCGAACAGCCGGGACTTCAGGTCCACCGGGGTGAACAGGTTCCCGTGCGAGCGCAGCATCTCGGCCTTGCCCAGGAAGAGGAGCCCGCCCTCGTCCAGCGCGTAGTGGAAGCGGCCCACGATGCGGCCCTGCACCTCCGCGTTGAAGTACATGAGCGCGTTGCGGCACACCAGCAGGTCCAGGTGCGAGATGGGGGCGTCCTGCACCAGGTCGTGGCGCCCGAAGATCACGAAGCGCCGCAGGTCGGCGCGCACGGTGAACCGGCCTCCGTCGTGGTCGAAGTACCGGTCCCGCAGCTCGGGGGGCACGGCCTCCACGTCCTCGGGCCGGTACACGCCGGACCGGGCCCTGGCCAGCGCGTCCTGGTCCACGTCGGTGGCGTAGATCTTCACCCGCTCGCGGAAGCGCTCCGCCCCCAGCATCTCGGCCAGCAGGATGAGCAGCGTGTACGTCTCCTCGCCGGAGGCGCACCCCGCGCTCCAGACGCGCACCGGCTCGTTCTCGGCCTTGGCGTCCAGGCGGGGGCGCAGCTCCGCCGCGAGCGCCTCCCACGCCTCGGGGTCGCGGAAGAAGCTGGTGACGTTGATGAGGATGGTGTTGAACAGCTCGGTGAACTCGCCGGGGTGGGTCTCCAGGTACTCGTGGAACTCCTGGAAGCCCGTGATCCCCACCTCGTCCATCCGCTTGCGGGTGCGCCGCAGCAGGGTGGAGCGCTTGTAGCCGGTGAAGTCGAAGCCGCGGTCGGTCTTGAGGTAGCGCAGCAGCCCCTCGAAGGCGTCGTCGGTGCGGTCCTCGCTCATTCGGCGGCGGGGGTGACCAGGGTGGTGAGCGCGGCGGGGATCTCCTCCAGGGGGAGCACGAAGTCCACCGCGCCGGACTCGATGGCCTTCTCGGGCATGCTCGCCTCCTCGGCGGTGCCCGGCTCCTGCGCGATGACCCGGCCGCCCGCCGCCCGCACCGCGACGGCCCCCAGGCTGCCGTCGGAGTCGCGCCCGGTGAGAACGACCGCGACCACCCGCCCCCCGAACGCGGCCGCCGCGGAGTCGAAGAGGACGTCGGCGGAGGGGCGGGAGAAGCGTACGCGGGGCGACCCGGAGAGCGCCACCGTCCCGCCGGGATGCACGACGAGGTGGTGGTCGGGCGGGGCGAGGAACACGGTCCCGGCGGCGAGCCGCTCCCCCCCCGCGGCCTGCACGACGCGGAGCTTCGTGCGGGCGCCCAGGATCTCCGCCAGCAGGCTGGGGCGGTCCGGGCTGAGGTGCTGCACCACCAGGATGGGGGCGGGAAAGTCCGCGGGGAGCGGGGCGAGCAGCGTGCTGAGCGCGGCGAGGCCGCCCGCGGAGCTCCCGACGACGACCAGCGAGCGGGGGACGTCCACGCCCACGAGCGCCGCGGGTGAGTCCTGGGGATCCATGCGGCGCTCCTTACAGCGGGTGCGAGCGGGTGCGAGCGGGTGCGAGCGGGGCGCCGGAGCATCCCGGCCGGAAGTGGACGCCGCACACCCCGGAAATAGTCGCGTGACGGCCCCACCGTGTCAAGCGGAAAAGACAGGTGTTTTCCATCCGCGCATGCGTCTTGCCGTAGCGGCCGTACGGCTCACCCGCGGCGGAGGAGAGGAATCGGACGTGCCGGGACATGACATCGTGGTGATCGGGGCATCGGCCGGGGGGGTGGAGGCGCTCAGCGCCCTCTTCTCCCTCATCCCGCCCGACACCCCCGCGTGCTTCTTCGTCGTGCTGCACGTTCCCGACCGCGGGACCAGCGCGCTCCCCGGCATCCTGAGCCGGCGCAGCCGCTTCGCGGTCGTGCACGCGCGCGACGGCGACCCGGTGGAGCCGGGGCGGGTGTACGTGGCGCCGCCCGGCTCGCACCTGCTGGTCAAGCGCGGCCGGGTGCGCCTGGTGCGCGGCCCGCGCGAGAACGGGGCCCGCCCGGCGGTGGACCCGCTCTTCCGCACCGCCGCCGCGGCGTACGGCCGGCGCGTGGTGGGGGTGGTGCTCTCCGGCACGCTGGACGACGGCACCGCGGGGCTCCAGGCGGTGAAGCGGCGCGGCGGCACCGCCGTCGCGCAGGACCCGGAGGAGGCCATGTACGGCGGGATGCCGCGGAGCGCGGCCGAGAACGTGGCGGTGGACCACGTCCTCCCCCTGGCGGGGATCGCGGCGCTCCTGGAGCGCCTGGCTGCGACGGAGGTGCAGGAAGAACCCGGAGGTGGCGACGTGCCCCAGGAGATGCAGCGGGAGATCGACTCGGTGGAGATGGACCCCCGCGAGATGTCCGGGAACGACCACCCCGGCACCCCTTCGGGCTACACCTGCCCGGAGTGCCACGGCGGGCTCTGGGAGCTGCGCGACGGCGAGCTGGTCCGCTTCCGCTGCCGGGTGGGGCACGCCTTCTCGGTGGAGACGCTGCTCTCGGAGCAGTCCACCGCCATGGAGGCGGCGCTCTGGACGGCGCTCATGGCGCTGGAGGAGCGCGCCTCGCTCTCGCGGGGGATGGCGGAGCGCATGGACCGGCGGGGGCACCCCCGCCTCTCGGAGCGCTACCGGCGCGAGGCGGAGGAGACGGAGTCGCGGGCGCTGGTGATCCGGCGGGTGCTGCTGGACGGCGGGGCGGCCGGCGAGGTGGAGCAGGGGAGCGCCACGTCGCCGGCGCCCACCGCGGACTGAGCCGCGGTCGGCTCCCCCACGACGTCCAGCGCGGCGCGGAGCCGCTTCACCTCCTCCACCCGCCTGCACGGCCCGCCGGGTACGTATCGGGGATCGCGGGCCCGGACGCGAGAACCGCGCCCGGTGCACGGTCACGCGCCCTCCGGCCCCCCCGGTGCGCCGTCCCCGGCGGTGGTGCGCCCCGCCTCCGAGACCGTGACCCCCAGCAGCGGGTCCGGCGCCTCGCCGCCGTCCAGCAGCCGCGCGAACTCGCCCCGGATGACGGCGTAGCAGATGCAGGCGGCGGCCTCCAGCCCCGCGCGGTCCACGATGCCGAGCCTCCCCCGGGAGTACTCGATCAGTCCCCGGCCCTGGAGCGCGGCGGCGGCCTCGCTCACCGTCGCCCGGCGCACGCCGAGCATCTGCGACAGGAAGTGGTGGGTGAGCTCGAAGGTGTCGCCGGGCACCCGGTCGTGGGTCATCAGCAGCCAGCGGGCGCACCGCTTCTCCACCGGGTGCTTGCGATTGCACGCCGACGACTGCGCCACCAGCGTGAAGAGCGCCTGCGTGTAGCGGCCCAGCAGCTCCGGCAGCGCGCCCCCCCGCCGGAGCTCCTCGCGCAGCGCCGCGGACGGCATCCGGTACGCCACGCCCGGGACCTGCGCGAACGCCTGCGCCGCCATCTGCATGGCTCCCAGGAAGACGGGGACCCCCGCCATCCCCTCGTAGCCGACGGTCGCGACCTCCACCGCCGAGCCGTCCTCCATCAGGCTCAGGATGGAGATCACCGCGTCCTCCGGGAAGTGGACGTGCTCGATGGCGCGGTTGGGCTCGAAGACCACCTCGCGGATCGCCAGCTCGACGCGCTCCAGCCGCCCGCGGATGCGCTCCCACTCGTCGTCCGGGAGCGCGGCGAGGATGCGGTTGCGGGGGCGGCGCTCCGTCTCGGCGATGGATGGGGGCATGGGACCAGGGCTGCGGGTGGGCAAGGACGGAATGTAGAATCCGGCAGTGGCCCAAGGCGTACACAACCCGTGCCACCCGGGGGAGGGGCGTGGCACGGCGCCGTCTCCACAGAAGATGGCCCGGTTGCGATGGCGGCGCTCCCCGCGCCGCCCCGGCATTGCCGGAAAAGCATGCTCCGCGCCTCGCGATCCGGCCCCGCGTGTCGCGTGCGGCGCTCTTGTCTGTCCACTCCGTATACCGTAAACTGCGCGATCATTGCGGACGTTAACCGACAACTCTCCGCCGCGCGCATGCACATGCCCACTTCCCGGTGCGAGCCCCCCGTCCCCCCGAAGATCCGCATCCCCCAGGCCGGGCCGCTGCCGTTCCTGTACGTGCTCACGGAGCTGGACACGCTGGGGCTGGAGACGGAGGGGCTCCGCCTCTGGCAGGCGCTGCGCAGGGTGGGGGAGTGGCACGCCGACCCGCCGGACGGCGCCGCGCCGGCCCCCGACGGCCGCCCCCGGGCGTTCGACGACGTGGACCCGGGGCTGCGGACCGGCCTGGCCGCGCTGGACCGCCTGCTCCGCGACCCGGCTCCGGACGACGCCACGCTGGAGGCGGTGGCCGTCGCCTGCTTCCACGCGGCGACCTGGGCCGAGGAGCGGGGCGCCTACCGCACCGCGCTCGGCTTCCTCCACGCCGCCGAGGACGTCTACCCGGAGAACCCGCACTACGCCTACAACGTCGGCCGGGTCGCGCGGAAGCTGGCGCTGTACGAGGACGCCGAGGCGTGGCTGAAGTGGGCCCACTTCGTGGCGCGCACGCACCGCCGCTGGGACGTGGCGACGCTGGCGCTCTCCGGCCTGGGCAACCTGCACCGCCAGCGCGGCAACCTCCCGCGGGCGCGGCGGCTGCACGAGGCCGCCCGGCGCATGGCGCGGCTCAAGCACCTGCGGACGTTGGAGGGGGATGCCCTGTACGACCTCTGCGTAATCAGCCTCTCGGCGGGGGACGAGACGAAGGCCCTCGATTTCGCCCGCCAGGCGATGGCGGCATACGGCCCCGGGCACAGCCAAATTCACAAGCTCGCGAACGACGTCGCCTGGTTCTGGATGGACTCGTTCGGGAAATTTTCCAGCGCATTGCACGTCTTCACTGTTCTGCTCGACTACATCTGGGAGCCACCCTTTCGAGTTCTGCTGTTCGCCAACCTCGCTCGGGCTGCCGCCGGTGCAAGGTCGATCGGACCCTTTGAAGCGATGTGGGCCGAATGCTGGGCAGCGTTCCGCACCCAGGCGTCGCGCCAGGGGCATGCAGCAGCGTTGGTTCAACTTGCGCTGGGAGCCGGCACTCTCGGCTATTGGGAGCGTTCGGCGATTGCCGCTCGGGAAGCTTTGCAGGTGGCACGAGAGCGGCGCGAACCGGAGGCTGTACTCGTCGCAGAGGGAATCCTCAAGGCGGTAGAGGGGGGCATCCTCGTGGATGACCAGCTGGAGCCGGCGTTCAAGGACCGATTCCGAACCGGTCATCAACAGCTGGATGAAGCAGCCGCCGACATTGCGGCACAATTCGCGAATGCAATGAGGGCGCGCAGGGACAGTGCTCCCGAAAGCCCCACGCGCGCCCTCATCCACCAGAACGCTTAGTTCCCTGAGCCGAACTGCCCGACTCCGTCAACGGCGAAGGTCGTATCGGCCGCGACTGCGTTCCCGGACCCCATCATCCCGAGCCCACCCCGCTCCTCGTTCGTAGCGGTGCTGGCCGACGTGCCGTCCGGAGCCAGCAGCTCGGCCGAGCCGCCGCAGGCCGTGACGAAAAGGAGTGCCGCGAGTGCCAGGGGGGTACGCGAAACACGCATGGGGACCTCTCCTGAGAGGGGAAGAAGGAAGAAAGCGGACCGGACGTGTCGTCCTGTCCACTCTGTAAACTAAATCCCCGCACGGAATCCGACACCCATCCCGTTCCGGGCGCCCCGCGGGCCCTCTCCCGGGGCATCCGTGTCCCACCTATACTGAGGGGCCGGCCGGGCGCGTCTCCCGATGCCGGCTCGCCCCCGTGCGACGCGCGCTTCCTGCCTCTCCACCCCGGAACCCGACGAGCATGAACCCGGCCGTCCGCCGCACCATCGAAGACCTCCTGGACGCGGTCCTGCGCGACTTCGACGCGCGCGTCCCCGAGACCGGCCCCTTCCCCGGGCAGTGCTGGGAGGCGCCGCTGCCGCCCCCCTACGGTCCCCGCAGGCGCCTGGGGCTCGAGGTCCGCCCCGGGAGCGATCCCCACTACCGCCACGTCGGGGCCCGGGTGGGGAGCGAGGAGGGCGGGTACACCTCGCAGGGCCGGTTCTACGGGACCAGCGCCGAGCTGCGCGAGGAGCTCCGCGGCCCGGAGGCCGTGGCCGCCGTCGAGAGGTTCCTGGAGCCGGTGCTGGAGGAGCTGGACGAGGCCCTCGAAGCGCTGCAGCCGCTCGACCTCCCGCTGGTCGCGGTGGACCGGGACAGCGCGCTCTACGCCGCGCTGGACCCCCGCGAGGTGACGGTCGAATACTGGGGTCCCGGGAAGCTCCACTGCGTCAACTGGCGCCTGCTGCTGCGGAGCGGCGACTCGTGGCGCGACGTGGGCTACGCGCGCGACCAGGCCGAGTCCGAGCGGTTCCTGCTGCGCAGCCGGGTGGCGAAGACGCTCGCCGCGTTCGACGGGCTGTCGGTGGAGGAGTTCAGCTTCCGGATCTGGGAGGGCTCCGTCCCGGAGCGCGCGGGGCGGGTGTCCGGAGATGAGGTCGACCGGAGCGAGCCGACGGTGGCGCGGCTGCGGGAGATCTGCCGCGCCGTGATCCTGGAGACGCCCAACCAGGAGGAGGACCTGGTGCGGGAGGTCCGGCGCATCGCGGACCGCGCCGACCCCTGACCCGGGCCGGAGGACGCCGGGCGGCAACGCGAAGGGGGCGGCTCTACCGAGCCGCCCCCGCCTCCCGTACGTCGTTCTCCCGCACGTCCTCCTGCGTCGTCCCCCTGTCGCGCCGGTCGGAATCCTCTCGCTCGTCGCGCTCCGGCCGGGGGGGATCCCCGGCGCTCCGGACCTGCTCCTCGGACGACGGCCGGCTCCACTCTGCTCGCATGGTCGTGTCCTGTGGTCGGGGACGGGGGCACACGCCTGTCGCCAGGCGCAAGAAGGGGACCGCCTACGCGGCCCGCTCCCCGGACGGGGTCCCGCCCGCTTCGTCGTCCGCGGGGGCGCTGCGGCAGTAGCAGTACGTCACCTCGTAGGGGGGCTTCGACTCGGCCTCGGCCCCGCAGTACAGGCAGACCAGCGCGCTCGCGCCGGCGCCCGCCCCCTGCATCAACCTCATCCTGCTCATACTCTCTTCCTCCCGGTCTGGAACTGCCCGTCCAGGGCAGCAAAAGAAAGGAGCCGCCCCCGGGGTCGGGGGCGGCTCC
>DATABU010000406.1:0-2110 GCA_036259415.1 Longimicrobiaceae bacterium | reverse complement strand
TCACCTGCTGGTCGACGCGGCCCAGGAACTCCAGCACCCCGTCCGCTCTCCAGCGCACCCGATCCCCGGTCCGGTACAGCCTCGCTCCCGGCCGCCCGCCGAAGGGGTCGGGAACGAAGCGCTCCGCCGTCAGGCCGGCACGCCCCAGGTAGCCGCGCGCCACCCCCGCCCCCCCGATCAGGAGCTCGCCCGGCACGCCCGCCGGCTGCGGGCTCCCGAGCGCGTCGCAGACGTACAGGCGCACGTTGCCCAGGGGACGGCCGATGGGGTGCCCCTCCACGATCCCGTCCTCCGGCACCGGGTGCGTGGAGGCCAGGATGGTCCCCTCGGTGGGGCCGTAGAGGACGTGCGCCTCCGCCCCGGGGAACGTCTCCCGCATCTCCGCCAGCAGGTCGGCCGCGACCCGGTCGCCGCCCACGAAGGCGCGCCGCAGCCGGCCCAGCCGGGGCGTCTCGCGCTCCGCCTGCACCACCTGCCGCATCAGCGCGGGGACCGCGTGCACGAGCGTAGCGTCCGCGATCTCCTCCAGCAGGGCGGGGACGTCCAGCACCCGCTCGCGCTCCACCAGGCGCACCGCGGCGCCCGAGGTCAGCGGCAACAGAGCTTCGAAGAGCCAGATGTCGAAGGCGTACGACGCCAGCGCCGGCATCACGTCGCCGTCGACGACGCCGAACGCCTCGCGCGTGGCGGCCAGCAGGTTGGCCAGCGAGCCGTGCTGCACCAGCACCCCCTTGGGGCGCCCCGTGCTCCCCGAGGTGTAGATCACGTACGCCAGGCTCGCTTCGGACGCGGGCACCTCCGGCGCCGCCTCCGCCGCCGTCTCCGGAAGCTGGTCCACCCGTACCAGGGTGGCTCCGTGCTCCGGCAGCACCCCGGCCGTGCCCCCCGTGGCGACCACCACCGGAAGCGCCGCATCGGTGATGATCCATCCCAGCCGCTCCGCCGGGTAGCCCGGATCGAGGGGGACGTAGGCGCCACCCGCCTTCCAGATCCCCATCACGCCCACCAGCAGCTCGGGCGTGCGCTCCATGCACAGGCCCACCGGGGTCTCGGGCCCGACACCCAGGTTACGCAGGTGCCGGGCGAGGATTGCCGCGCGCCGGTCCAGCGCGCCATAGGTCATGGCCTTCCGGCCGTCCAGGAGGGCGATGGCCTCCGGAGCACGGCGGGCCCACTCGGCGAAGAGCGCGTGGGCCGGCGGGTCGGAGGTTCCGCGCTCCGTGTCGTTCCACGTCCTGAGCACCTGCTCGCGCTCCTCCGTTGCGAGCAGCTCCACCTTCGAAAGGCGCACGTCCGCCTGCCGCGCGACCTGCTCCAGCACCCGCTCCAGGTGGCAGAGCATCCGCACGATCGTACCGCGCTCGAACAGATCCGTGCTGTACGTCAGCACGCCGCGCAGGCCCTGCGGATGCGCGGTGAGGCCCAGCGCGAGGTCGAACTTCGTGGTCGCGAGCTCTGCTTCCACCGCCCGGGTCTCCAGACCGGCAAGACCGTCCACGCTCTGGTCGCGGTCCTGAAGTGAGAAGACGACCTGGAAAAGAGGGGAGTGGCCGAGGCTGCGCTCCGGCTGCAGCTCGGCCACCAGCTTCTCGAAAGGAAGCTCCTGGTGCTCGTATGCGCCCAGGGTCACCTCCCGCACCCGCCCCAGCACCTCGCGAAAGCTCGGGTCTCCCGAGAGGTCTGTCCGCAGTACCAGGGTGTTGACAAAGAAGCCGATCAGCTCCTCCACCTCGCGCCGCGTGCGCCCCGCGATGGGGCTCCCCACGACGATGTCCTCGCTCCCGCTGTACTTCGAGAGCAGCACCTGGAAGGCGGAGAGCACCACCATGTAGAGCGTCGCGCCCTCGCTCCGGCCCAACGTCCGGAGTCGCTCCAGCAGCTCGCCCGGAAGCTCGATCCGCTCGTGCGCCCCCCGGAAGGTCTGCACGGCCGGGCGGGGATGGTCGGTGGGCAGCTCCAGCAGCGCGGGTGCGTTTGCGAGCCGCTCCCGCCAGTAGCCGAGCTGCCGCTCCAGCAGCTCGCCCCGCAGATGCTCGCGCTGCCAGGCGGCATAGTCCGCGTACTGCACCCCCGGCTCCGGCAACGGCGACTCGCGCCCCTCGTGGTACGC
>DATABU010000405.1:0-3088 GCA_036259415.1 Longimicrobiaceae bacterium | reverse complement strand
GGGCCCCGCTCCCGTCCCGCTCCGTCCCTTCCCCTACGCCGCCCGGTGCGCGGCGACGCCGTCCAGCCCGGCGTCTCGCGCGTAGCGCAGCACCCGCTCGTACGCCTCCGGGTGGTCGCGCGCGACCCGGGCCTCCAGCCGCTCCATGAGCACGGGGTCGCTCTTGGCGGTGGAGATCAGGTGGGTGTACCCGGCGGCGGCCGCCGCCCCGGGCGCCCACGACTCCTCGATGCTGCCGAACAGGTACTCCATCCGCGCCCCCGGCGCTCCACGCACGCCGAGAGGTAGAACTGCTCCAGGCAGAGGCTGTCCACCTGGCGGTTCGGGACGCGGGACCACGCCGCGCGGTTGGCGGGATCCTCCGCCGTCCGCACCGCCTCGGAGGCGTAGCGGCCGATGAGCTCCACGTCCCGCCCCCCCAGGATCCCGCAGCAGTCGCCCCGGAGGGGGCGCCCGGACCGGAGGTACCACGACCACTCCTCCGGGACCCACCCGCCCTCCGCCCGGAGCCACTCCTCTACCCGCTCGGGGCGGTAGAAGGGGTGCCCCGGCTCGAAGGGCTCCGGGTTCTGGGTGAACACCGGGGCCGCTGCGAGCCGCTCCGGGAGCGCGCTCCACAGGAACACGTCCGCGTCCACGTGCACGAACGGCCGGTCCTGCGCCGCGTAGGCGTACAGCTTCCCCAGCGCCCAGAACTCCGGGTCGGAGCCGTCCAGCGCGTCCAGCTCGGTGGAGACCCGGGCGAAGGGGATCTCCAGGCCGTCCACCAGCATGCGGGCCCCGGCGGCGTCGGTCACCAGCGCCGTGTCGGGGTAGTGCCGGCGCGCCGTCTCCACCGAGAGCACCCAGGAGAGCAGGTGGTGCCGCTCGGTGAGCCAGACGCGCTTCCGGGCGTGCTCGTGCGGCCGGCTCCAGAACGACCACACCGAGCGCATCACAGGATCTCCCCGCCCACGCCGCCGACCGCCGAGGGGTAGGTGCCGTACACCACCGGGCAGGCCGTCACCGTCCCGTTCTGGATGCGGACGCACGTCCCGTCGAACCTGCGCAGCTCGAAGAAGTCCGGCTCGTTGAACAGGATGCTCTGCTCCTGGAGGAGCTGGATCGCGATGGTCTCGCCCAGCAGGAGCGACTGGTCGTAGTCCGTCCGCCAGTGCACCCCCGCGCCGTTGCGGCCCAGCGCGATGTTGCCGGCCAGCTTGTTCAGCTCGCCGCCCACCGTCATCTGGTTGTAGCCGGGCCCGGTGTAGGCCATCAGCTTGGTCCCGTCCGCGGTGGGGACCTGGGGGTTCTCGATGGCCTGGCTCTCGTGGAAGAACGCCTTCAGGATCGTGGCGCACGCGCCCGCCCCGGTGGCGTGCCCGGCCCCGTACGCGGGGTGCGTGGGGGCGCCCTCGGGGTACGCCTGCGGGAGCAGGTAGGTGGGGAAGCGCTCCCCGGCCTGCCCGAAGTACGGGGCCAGCTTCCCCGTCTTCAGCGAGTTCAGGATCTGCGCGTTGATCTGCGGGTAGAGGCGCCGCCCGGTGAGGTGGTTGTGGATGCGCCCGCCGAACTCCTCCGGCCGCAGGCGCCGGTGCACGAACCATTTCTGGTACCACACCGCCCGCAGCGCCCGGATCAGCGCCTCCGAGAGCAGGGTGAGCACGTGCGTGGTCCCGAAGGTCGCGAAGCCCACCTGGGTGCGCGACGGCGTCCGCGGGGGCGCCGGGTCGTACGGGTTCCCCACGTCATTGCGGAACTCGATGTCCGCCAGCGGGCGCAGGCTGCTGAGCAGCTGGTTCCCGCGGGGCTCGGAGATCAGGATCAGCGCGGCGTTGTAGAACGCGTCCAGGACCTGGTCGAAGTGGACGAAGTTCGCCAGGTCGCGCAGGTTGCGGATGAAGCGCCGCTGCGTCATGTCGAAGCGGTCCATCCCCCGCTTGTCCACGCCGTTCTGCGCCTCCAGCCACCACGAGTACTCCGTGAGGAAGTCGCTCTGCGTCCCCGGCAGCACCGTCCAGCGGCGCTGGTCGATCTTGAGCACGCCGTAGGTGATGAACCCGTCCTGCGCGCTGCGGCCCTGCCAGTCCGGGGCGCGCGGGTCGCTGTTCCCCTTCCAGAGGAACTGCGACAGGTAGGGGCCCGTGGTCTCGCCCGGGAAGATGCCGCGGAACACCGTCTGGGCGGTGACCTGGCCGTTGACCTTCGGCCCGCGGAAGTCGGTGAACTCGGTGTTCAGCGACTGGATGGCCTGCTGGATCGTCGCGTCGGTGCCGTAGTTGCTGAAGTGGACGTCGCGGGCCAGGGCCATCCAGTACAGCTCCGCCATCTCGCTGGAGTTCTGCGCCGAGTCGATGCGCGGCGCCGGCGGCTGGGTCAGCGCCTGCGGGTCCGGCCCCTCCAGCGTGAAGGCGAGGCCGGCCTGCGGGTTGGTGAGCCGCAGCCCGCCGCTGGGCGTGCCCAGCTGGACGGCCTCGAAGCTGGAGTGCGTCCGGTTCTGCAGGGCGGTGAGCAGCGACTGGTACGACGCCGGGATCACGTCTCCGTTGGCGTCGTGCTGGAGGCCCTTGGAGTAGTTGGCGACGTACGGGTAGTCGCGCTCCTCGCAGTTGTTCAGCTGCGCCGGGTGCGGGCGGTTGTAGGCGATGTCGGCCGCCTGGATGCGCTTGGAGCGCGCCGTGTCCCTCCGGTTGGGATCGGGGGGGGTGAGCGGAGTGCAGGACATGGGGACCTCCGTACGGGGGTTGCCGGTGCCCCGGGCCCTCGTGGCCCGGGGTGGGGGCGCTCCCCGCGCCGGTCGACGCGCGGAGGCCCCGTCCGCGGCGCTATGCGCGGAGGGGCCTCTGCCGGCCGTTCTCTCGACTTCTCCCCGGGCCGCCGACGCGCCGGCGGCCCGGTCCTTCACCCGTCCGTGCTCAGACTGTGGTGACGGCGCCGTCCTGGATGCGGATGGTGGTGCCGTCGAACTTCGTCAGCTGGTAGAACTCCGGCTCGTTCAGCAGGATGCTCTGCTCCTGGAGCACCCCGATGGCGACCGTCTCCCCCAGCAGGAGCGACTGGTCGTAGTCGGAGCGCCAGTGCACCCCGGCTCCGTTGCGGCCCAGGGCGA
>DATABU010000404.1:0-3052 GCA_036259415.1 Longimicrobiaceae bacterium | reverse complement strand
CGCTGGTGTCGTGGATCCGCAACGTGACCGACACCGTCCTCCGGCCGATCTCCGCGATCCTCCCCAGCATGGGGGGGATGGACCTGTCGCCGCTGGTGGCGATCGTGCTGATCCACCTGGCGCAGCAGGCGATCGCGGGCGGGCCGGGCGGGTACTACTGACAGGGTTGCGGTTTCGGGCCTGCCCCCGGCTGCGCCGGGTCGGGCTGCGGCTCCGTAGGGCTGCAGACTACTCTGCCCAACGGAGGCGAGCCCCGCGAAGTGCCTCTGAACCGCGGTGACCGCGGGCCTCGCCCCTTCGGGCTCGCCTCCCTGAATGGAAACCGGGCTCCAGAGGTGGGGCCAGGCTGCGCGGTGCAGTTCGACCTCGTAGCCCGGATTCCGGAGCCGCCGAACGAGCTGCCGCGCAGCCTTGTCCGGCTACTCCGGGGCTCCCGGCCCGACTCACGCACGGGCACGTGCGCGCCAATGGAATGCCGGCCTCCTGCGCGGATCCGCTCTTCCACTATGCTGCGCTCCCGATTCGTCCGACAGGGTCGGCGCAGCCGGTGTAGGACTCACGCGGGCGGGTACCGGGGCAGACGCCCAGCGGCGCCCCCTCCCGGCCCTCCCGCAACCCAAAAATTCAGGACCGTTGCGTGCCGGGAGGATGACGCTTACCGTGCTCCGTATCTTTGGTGTCCGCAATTCTGCGGACCAGCTTCACACGCGGAGGACGTCATGAACCGTTCGCTTTCCCACCTTCGCCGGGGGCTCCTCGGCATCGCCTTCATCGGTTCTCTCGGATTCGGCGCCACGGTGGCCGTCGCAAAGCCCGAGGCGGGCGATCCCGGCACCCTCTGCCCGATCGGGACGACCATGTGCCCGAACGGGTACTGCGCTGGACCCCACGAATCCTGCTTCAGGCCACTGATCGGGATGTGAGACCGTCCCGAGAGACCGGCCCCACGCTGCGGAAGCGCGGGGCCGGTTTCATTCCATGTGCCCATTCTCGTTGCCGTTCGCCGTTCCGCCGTACCCGAATGAAGCTGTACGGGGGGAGACCCGGGGGCAGTTTCCCGGGGCTCCCGCAGCCCGCGCAGGAGACGGACGGCAGTATCGTCCGGCTACGGAGCGGCCCGCCGAGTCAGACCATGGCCCTCACGAACGGTCGCAGCGCAGCGCCGCCCGCACCTCCGGGTCGTCCGGGAGCGCCTCCAGCGGAGTGGACAGCTTGCGCGTCCACGCCGAGAACCGCTCCGGCGGCACGCCGGGCACGTTGACCGGCTCCACCTCGCCCACCAGGTCGTCCAGGTTCACCCCCACCATGGCCGACGGGGTGCTGCAGAGGAACGCGTGCACCGCCCCGCGCAGCTCCGCCCCGCTCTCCGGCTGGCGCGCGTCGGGGAGCACCCCCTCCGCCGCGAGGCGCTCCAGCACCGCCCGCCGCTCCCCCTCGCGGGCGCGGCGCTGCTCCCCGGCCTCCCGGTCGGTCTCGATGATCCCCACCTCGCGCCGGACTTCCACGTCGCGCCCGCGCCAGAACCCGGCGAGCGTGGGCATGTCGTGCGTGTTGGCGGTGGCGAGCGCCATGGGCTCGTACTCGGCCGCGGGGCGGAACGCGTCCCCCTCGCGCTCGAAGTAGAAGACGCGCGACGAGAGCACCCCCCAGCGCCGCAGCACCGGCGGCACCTCCGGCGGGACCGTCCCCAGGTCCTCGCCCACCACCAGCGCCCCGTGCCGCCGCGCCTCCAGCGCCAGGATCCCCAGCAGGTCGCCCACGGGGAAGCGCACGTACGCGCCCTGCCGCCCCTCCATCCCCCGCGGGATCCAGAACTGCCGGAAGAGCCCAATGGCGTGGTCGATGCGGAGCGCCCCGCCGTGCCGCAGCGAGGCGCGCACCAGCGCCACCCAGTAGCGGTAGGCGTCCTCCCGCAGCGCCCGGGGGTCGAGCGGGGGGAGCCCCCAGTCCTGCCCGGCGGCGGAGTACTCGTCGGGCGGCGCCCCGATGCTCACCCCGTCCAGGAACAGCTCCGGGTGGGCCCACACGTCGGCGCCGCTGGGCGAGGCCCCGATGGCCAGGTCCTGGTAGAGCCCCACCGCGAGCCCCGCGCGCTCGCCGCGCCGGGCCGCCTCGCCGAGCTGGCGGTCCAGCTCCCACTGGAGCCAGGCGTGGAAGCCGACCTCTGCCGCGCGCTCGCGGCGGAGCTCCGCCACCGCCGCCGAGCGGGGGTCGCGGAAGGGCTCCGGCCACTCGCGCCAGCCGCCGTGCCCGAAGTGGTCGGCGAGCGCCTCCCAGGTGGCGAAGAGCGCCAGCGGCTCCCCCTGCTCCTCCCGGTAGCGGCGGAACGCCTCCGCGCGGGGGCCGCCGCCCGACGCGGCGAAGGCGCGGTACGCCGCCTCCAGCACGCGCCGCTTCAGCGCCATCACCCGCTCGTACTCCACCCGGCCGGTGGCGCGCAGCGCCTCGCGCTCGGCCCGCAGCTCCGGCGCGTCCAGCAGGCGGCGCGCCTCCTCCGCCTCCCGCGCCTCCGGGACGGCGGCCACGTCCAGGTAGACGGGGTTTCGGAAGACGCGGCTCACGGGGCTGTAGGGGCTCACCTCCGCCCCGCGGTTGCGCAGGGCGTGCAGGGGGTTCACCCCCACGAAGGCGCCCCCCGCCTCCGCGGTCCACTCCGCCAGCCGCCCCAGGTCGGAGAGGTCGCCGACGCCCCAGTTGCCCGCGCTGCGCAGGGTGTAGAGGTTGGCGATCACCCCCCACACGCGCTCGCGGCCGGCGACCTCGGCCACGGAGGGGCACGCCTGCGGGGCCACCACCCGCGACTGCTCGCCGCTCCGCTCGGCGCCGCCGGCGCGCAGCGTCGCGCGCAGGGTGTGATAGCCCTCGAGGAGCGGCGGGAGCGCGACCGTCAGCGTCCCGTCCCGCTCCGCGCGGCCCTCCCCGGCGAGGCGGCGCGGCTCGCCCCGCTCGGGGACCAGCTCCAGCGACCACTCCACGGCGCCGGCTCCCTCGGGCGCGCGCATCACGGCGGCGGCCGCCTCCGGGGCGCCGGCCCGCGCCACGTGCACCGGCG
>DATABU010000403.1:0-4406 GCA_036259415.1 Longimicrobiaceae bacterium | reverse complement strand
GGGGGGGGGGGGGGCCCCCCGGCCGGCTACAGCCGGAAGCGCAGCCCCACGTCCGCGCGGACGAAGCTGGCGTCGCCGGCGTCGTCCGGGACGTTGACGTAGCTCACCTCCGGGGTGAAGGAGACCGTCGGTCCCAGGGTGTAGTTCAGCCCCACGCCCGCCTGGAAGCCGAGCTGGTTGTCGCTGTCGGGCCCGTCGGAGACGCCGCCCTTGTAGTACACGACCCCGCCGCGCAGGTACGGCGAGAGGCCGGCCATGGGGAGGCTCAGGCGCGCGCCCGCGTCGAAGCCCTGCAGGTTGTAGGTCTCGTCGGTGTCGACGAGGTCGTCGTCGAAGTCGAACTGGGTATGGGTGTAGCCGCCGTAGACGGCGATCTGCGGCGTCACGTTGAGGCTCACGTTGGCTCCGATGGCGTAGCCGAGCCCCAGCCCCTCGCCGAAGTCGCCGGTGGGATAGGCGATTCCCACCCGCCCCTCCACCGCGATGGGCGACTGGGCCTTCGCCGGCGCCGCCACGGCGGCCGCGGCCAGGGCGGCCGCCACGAGCGCGAAGCGTTTCATCCTCGTTCCTCCGTTGCTGGTACTCCGTTGAACCATCTCTCTCTGCACGGGGACGGCGTCCCCGGCGCCGGCCCCTACGCAAGCACCAGACCCGGGACGGAGGGTCCAAGTGGAATCACAGCAACGAGTAAGCGAAACGGCGCACCCGCCCGGAGCCGCCCGGGGGGTGCGCCGTCACCCGGGGGGGACACCCCCGGCCCGCCGCCGTCGTCCGGGGAGGTCAGTCCGGCTCGGCGTAGCGCCCGGCCAGCAGCCGCTCCACGGTCTCCAGCAGCCGGGACGCGGTCACCGGTTTGGGGAGCACCTCGTCGAAGAGCAGATCCGCCTCGGAGAGCTCCAGCTGCGAGAGGATCTGCGCGGTGACCGCCACCACGGGCACCCGTCCGCCCAGCCGCTCGCGGCGCATCTGGCGGGTGGCCGCCCACCCGTCCATCACCGGCATGCTCAGGTCCATCAGCACCAGCCCCGGGGCGCAGCGGCGGGCCGCCCGCAGCCCCTCCTCGCCGTCCGCCGCCTCCACCACAGCGAAGCCGGCGTGCCGGAGCACGTAGGCCAGCGCGGTGCGCGGCGCCTCGTTGTCGTCCACCACCAGCACCGTGGGCGCGCCCGAGCCGGGGACGGGGGCGGCGCAGTCGCGCTCCGGGGGCGCCGCCGCCGCCGGGGCGGCTGGGGGCGGGTGCGGCGCCGCGCCCGTCCGGGGGCCGACGGTGCGGTAGGGGAGGGTGAAGTGGAACACGCTCCCCCCGCCCGGGTCCGGCTCCATGCCGATGCGGCCGCCGTGCGCCTCCACGATCCCCTTGGCGATGGTGAGCCCGAGCCCCGCGCTCCGCCGTCCGCTGGGGACGGCCTGCCAGAAGGGGGTGAAGAGGTGCGGCCGGTGCGCCTCTTCGATCCCCGGCCCGCCGTCGGCCACGGAGACGCGGGCGCACTCCCCGGCGTCCTCCACCACCACCCGCACCTCGCCGCCCTCGGGGGTGAACTTGATGGCGTTCTCCACCAGGTTGGAGAGCACCTGGAGCACGCGTCCCGCGTCGGCGGGGAGGATGGGGACGTCGCCCGGGGCGGACGAGACCAGGCGCACCCGCTTGCGCTCCGCGATGGGCTGCAGCAGCGCCAGCCCGCTCCCCACCAGCAGGGGGAGGTGCTGGGGGGCGGAGTCGATGGAGAAGTGCCCCGCCTCCAGGCGGGTCACGTCCAGCAGGTCCTGGATGAGCCGCTCCATCTGCTCCGCGGCGAGCGACACCGTGCCGATGGCGTCCCGCACCGGGTCGTCCAGCTCCGCCGCCACCCGGGGGCTCAGCAGGGAGGTGGCGCTGAGCATGATGCTGGTGAGCGGGTTGCGCAGGTCGTGCGACACCGCCTGCATCACCCGCTTGCGCGTCTGCAGCGCCTTCTGCACCTCGCCGTGCAGCTGGGCGTTGTCCACCGCCAGCGCGGCGCGGCGTGCCACCTCCTCCACCAGCGCGCGGTCGTCCGGGTCGGGCGTGCGGCCGGCGTCGAACCCCAGGCTCAGCGCCCCCAGGATCCGCCCCCGGGCCCGCAGCGGCGCCACCAGCAGGGCGGTGGGGTCAAGGTCGCCGCGGCGCTCCTCGCAGAGGGCGTTGTCGTCCAGGCGCGCCTCGGCCATCTCCACGAAGCGGGTCTCGCCGGTGCGGAGCACGTGGGCCACGGGGGGGAGGAGCCGGTCCAGCTCCGGCGCGTAGCGGTCCAGGCGGTCGCGGATGCGGGCCTGCCGCGCGGGGTCGGAGTGCACCGCGGCCAGGCGCTGCACGCCCCCCTCGGCGTCCAGCAGGTAGACGAGACACGAGTCCGCCAGCCGCGGCACCAGCAGCCCCGAGAGGCTCTCCAGGGTGGCCGCGGGGTCCAGCGAGGCGGTGAACATCTCCGACGCCTCGGCCAGGAATCGGGCGCGGCGCGCGGCCATCTCGGCGTCGGCGCGGGCGAGCTGCTCCCGCTCCAGCAGCTGGACGCGCTCCTGCTGGGCGCGGCGGTGCGAGGTGTGGTCCTCCACCACCCCCACGCCCCCCATCACCCGCCCGGCCGGGTCGCGCAGCGGGGCCACCCGGATGACGATCCACATGTCCGCCCCCGTGGGGGTCCGGTAGGGCCCCTCGTACGCGGACGCCTCCCCCCGCAGCACCGGCTCGAAGGTGGGGAGTACGCGCGGGTCGTGGATCTGGTGGATGGGGTAGCCGACCAGCCGCTCCCGCGGGAGCCGGGTCATGGCGAGGAAGCGCTCGTTGAACGCGGTGACCCGCAGCTCCGGGTCGTAGAAGAAGACCCCGGCGGGGACCTGCTCGAAGAGGGCGCGGTGGCGCTCCTCGCTCTCCCGCAGCGCCTGGGTGACGCGGTTGTGCTCGGTGACGTCGCGGATCACCCCGTGGTACTCCGTGCCACCGGCCCCCCCGCGGCGCACCCGGGCGGAGACCAGGCAGTCCAGCGGGGTCCCGTCGCGCCGTTGCAGCCGCAGCGCGAAGTCGCGCACGGAGCCGTCCCTCTCCAGCGCCTCGCGGAAGCGCTCCCGGTCGGCGGGGTCGGGGTACCCATGGACGGCGTTCCGCCGCAGCGTGTCGGCGCCCCACCCGAACAGCTCCGTGAAGGAGGAGTTGGCGTCGAGCAGCGTCCCGTCCGGGGTGCTGACGAAGGTGGCGTCCAGCGACTGCTCGAAGAGCGCGCGGTACTTCTCCTCGCTCTCGCGCACCGCGGCCAGCGCCGCCTCGCGCTCGGCGAGGTGCCGGAGGTTGTGCACGGCGGTGGCCGCCAGCGCCGCCACCGCCTCCAGCACCTCCACGTCGGCGGGGCCGTACAGGTCGGGGGTGTAGCTCTGGATGGAGAGGACGCCGAGCACCTCGTCTCCCTCCAGGATGGGCGAGCGGATCACCGACTCGGAGCGGCGGGTGCTCCCGAAGGGGCACGCTCCCCAGGAGACCGGGTCGTCCGAGCGGAGCGTCACCAGCGAGCGCCGCTCGCGGATCACCCGCTCGCTGGGGGTGCCGGCCAGCGGGACCAGCTCCCCGGGCTCGAAGAAGTCGCCGTCGTGGCTCCCCAGGAAGGCGAGCCCGTGCGCCGGGGCGTCGTAGAGCGCCACCGTGAGGGCGTCGTAGGGGAGGACGCTGCGCGTGGCGTCCCGCAGCACGTCGTGGAGCCCGCGCAGGTCGCGGGCGCCGAGCACCCCCGCGGCCGCCGCGGCCACGGCCCGCATCCGCCCCGCCATGCGCTGTGCCTGGCGCTCGGCCTCGCGCCGGGCCTCCTCCGCCCGCACCCGGTCGGTGACGTCGCGTCCCACGGACAGGAGGCCGTCCAGGCGCCCTCCCTCGCCCAGGATGGGGCCCACCCGGCACTCGAAGTGGCGCTCCCCGCCGGGGGTGGGGAAGGCGAAGCGCACCAGCTCCTCCTCGCCCGTGTCGCGTACCCGGGCGAGCGCCTCGCCCCACGCCGCGCCGAAGGGGTCCGGGATCCCCTGCTCGCGGGCGAACTCCGCGTGCGTCCGGCCCAGGAACGCCTCCGGCGGGAAACCGGTCTCGCGCGCGATGGCGGGGCTCACGTACAGGTGGCGCCCCTCGGGGTCGAAGCGCGCGACGATGTCGGGGGAGCGCTCCACCAGGGTGCGGAAGCCGGCATGCTGGAGGCGGTGCTCCGCGGCCCGCGCCCGCGCCTCGGCGCGCCCCAGCAGGGCGAGCTGCTCTCCCGCGGCACCGGCCACCCCGGCCAGGAGCTCCGCCTCCGCCTCGGTCCAGCAGCGCGGCGCGGGCGCCGCGACGCAGAGCGACCCCGCGCGCCAACCGGGGACCCGGAGCGGGACGCCGAGGGCGCTCGCCCCGGCGCAGGCGCAGGCGCGCACGGGCG
>DATABU010000402.1:0-1660 GCA_036259415.1 Longimicrobiaceae bacterium | reverse complement strand
TCGAACATCTGCCACATCCAGATGAGCGGCTTGCGCGCCTGGAACTTCTCGTCGTCGCACTCCGCGTAGTACTCGGGCTCCAGCGTCACGTTGCGCGCGTCCATGTGCGCCAGCGCGGCGCGGGCGGCCAGCGGGAGACGCGCGGGGTCGGCGTCGGCCAGGTGGGGGTGGTAGATGCCGGTCAGGGTGCGCCGGCAGAGCTCCCAGCGGTCGTCGCCGCGCTCCAGCGCCTCGCCCAGCTCCGAGAGCCAGGCGTCGTAGACGCCCGCGGCGTCCGCCGCGGGCTCCAGGGGTCGCAGGGGAAGGTAGGCCACGTGCGTGCTTCCGGACCGGGGTGGACGGCTCGAGCTCGGCATCTCCCGAAACTAGACCCCGCGGACCGGCGGCGTCAATCGCGCCGCCGGAAACCCGGCGCACGGGAGCGACGTAGGGAGCCGCAGCGCGCCGCACGTTGCGGGGAGCGCCGCCCCGGACCAGATTGCACCTGGGCCCGGGCGCCCCGCGGGCGGCATGGTTCCTGCGCCTCCCCGACCCTCGTTTTCCGGAGGATAGCCCGATGCACGACGTGCTCCGCCAACGCCTCATGCGCCAGATCGAGGCGCTCCCCGAGGAGCAGCTCTACCAGGCCCTCGACTACGTGGAGTTCCTGGCCTCCAAGTACGCCCGCGAGTCGGTCCGCTCCCCCTCGTCGCTGCAGAAGTTCGGGGAGCTGCTGGAGGACAAGATGCGCGGGCAGGGGCTGACCATCCGGACCATCCGCGGCACCCTCACCGCCGTGGGGACCGCCGACCGCGTCTTCACCGGCCTGGCCGAGGCGGGGCGGTCGCTGATGCGCGAGGCGGAGGACGTGATGAAGACCGTCTCCGCCCCGCCTCCCGGCTCCCCCCCGGCGGAGGGGACGCCTCCCACCGGGCCGCGGGCGCTCCCCCGCGAGACCCCGGGCCCACGCCCCGCGGACGGCGCGGGCGGACCCGACCACCGCAACCCCTGATCGTTCATGGCCAGGTACCGAGACGACGCCCCCCGCTCCCGCTTCGACCTCGACGCCGAGGACGACGGCCGGGACGAGGTGGAGCCCACCACCGTGCAGGCCCCGCGGCTGCGCCGCTACCGCCGCGAGGGCGGCGGGAGCGGCCGCGGCGACACCATGCGGCAGGTCCTGCGCGACCTCCCCAGCTTCGCCAAGCTGCTGGCCCGCCTGGCGACCGACCCGCGGGTGTCCAAGCTGGACAAGGCGATCGTCCTGGCCGCCGTTGGCTACATGCTGCTGCCGGTGGACCTCCTCCCCGACATCCCGGTGATCGGGCAGGTGGACGACGTCTACCTGCTGGCCCTGGCGCTGGACCGGCTGCTGAACAACGCCGGCATCGACCTGCTGCTGGACCACTGGGACGGCGACGTGGAGAGCCTGGAGGCGGGGCTGGCCGCGCTGGACCGGATGGGCTCCTTCCTCCCCGCCGGCATCCGCAACCTGCTGGGACAGCGCGGGTAGCGGCCGGGGGAGGGGGGCGGACGCGGCGTTGACACCCGCCGCGCCCGCTCCGTATCTTTCCCCATGGAACGCAGGAACGACCAGACAGCACCAGCGGCGCCCGCCGACCCGCGGCTCCCGTCCGGGGGGGACGGGAGCTGCGGGGCGGCGGGCGCCTGTGGTGCTGTC
>DATABU010000401.1:0-6774 GCA_036259415.1 Longimicrobiaceae bacterium | reverse complement strand
ACGATCTTGAAGCCGAGCTGGAGCGGGAATTCCATGCCGAGGGTAGGGTCCGGGTGGGGGGTGTTGCGCCGGAGAACCCGGGCGCGGGGGACCGGGAAGGTAGCTGACAGCGGGTCGGACGGCAATCGGGGTGACTGCTCGGTTCGGGCGTGCCCCTCGCTGGCGCTCGGGTCGGGCTGCGGCTCCGTAGGGCAGCACACAACGCTGCCCAACGGAGGCGAGCCCCGGGAAACTGCCCCCGGGTCTCGCCGCTTCGCGCTCGCATCCCTCACGCGGGCGCCCAGCCAGGGCAGGCCGTCCTCAGTAGCCTGTCCCCTCTCACGGCACCGGGCGCACCTCCACCCGCCGCGCCCACCGCTCGACGGAGGCGGAGGGGTCCCCCGCCCCGCCGGCCAGGGCGTGCAGCGAGAAGGCGGTCGCCAGCCGGGCCAGCTCCGCCGTCGCGAGCCCGCGCAGCCTCCCCGCCACGACCCCGGCGACCATGGCGTCCCCCGCGCCCACGGTGCTACCCACCTCCACGGCGGGCGGGCGCGCCAGGACCACGCCCCCGCGCTCCACGAAGAGCGCGCCCTCCGCCCCCATGGAGACCACCGCCAGCTCCACTCCCCGCTCCAGCAGCGCGCGCGCGGCCTCGACCACGGCGCCGACCGTCGGCAGGGGGCGGCCGGCGAGCGCCTCCAGCTCGTGCAGGTTGGGCTTGGCGATGTGCGGCGCCGCGTCCAGCGCGTGCCGGAGCGGCTCGCCGCTGGTGTCGAGCGCCACGCGGCACCCCGCCGCCTTCAGCGTCCGCGCCAGCTCGCGGTAGAGCGCGGGGTCCACCCCGGGCGGGAGGCTCCCGGCCAGCACGACCCAGGGCCGCGGCTCTCCGGCCGCCAGCGCGGAGACGGCGTCGGCGAGGGAGCGGACGTCCTCCGGCCGCGACGCGGGGCCGGGGAAGTTGACGTCGGTGGTCTCCCGCCGGACCGGGTCCACCACCTTGATCCCGACGCGCGTCTCCCCGGCGATGCGGACGAAGCGGTCGGCGATCCCCCGCTCCGCGAAGAACCCCTCGAAGGCCGCCGAGTTGCCGCGCCCCAGGAAGCCCGTCGCGGCGACGCGCACACCCTGCTCCGCCAGGGCGGCGGCCACGTTGACGCCCTTGCCCCCGGCGCGCGTACGCTGCCCCTCCACACGGTTGACGGCGCCCGGGGTGAAGCCCGGCACCTCCACCGTCCAGTCGATGGCCGGGTTGGGCGTGACGGTGACGACCTCGGGGGCGGGGCTCTGCATGGGCGGCTCAGGGGAGGGGGAGCTCGCGCACCTCGGCCGCGGTCCCGCAGGCCAGCGCCCGCTCCGCGAAGGCCCGGGCCCGCGCGGACGAGCAGCGGCGCAGCGCGGCCTTGACCCCCGCGATGCTCGGCAGGTCCATGCTCAGCTCCGCCACCCCCAGCCCCGCCAGGATCAGCGCCCCGCGTGGCTCCCCCGCGACGCCGCCGCAGACGCCCACCCACTTCCCCGCCCCCTCCGCTGCGCGCACGGTGCGCTCCACCAGCCGCAGCACGGCCGGGTGCAGCCCGTCCACCTGGTCTCCCAGGGTCGGGTGCATGCGGTCGATGGCGAGGGTGTACTGGGTCAGGTCGTTGGTGCCGATGGAGAAGAAGTCCACCTCGCGCGCCAGCTCCTCGGCGATGAGCACGGCGGAGGGGACCTCGACCATGATCCCGACCTCCACCGGCGGGGCGTCCAGCTCCCGCCGCACCCGCTCCGCCACCTCCCGGGCCGCGCGCAGGTCCTCCAGCGTCGCGACCATGGGGAACATGATCCTCACGTCGCCGGTGGCCGCGGCGCGGTAGATGGCGCGCAGCTGCGGCACGAACAGCTCCGGCATGCGCAGGCAGAGGCGCACCCCGCGCACCCCCAGGAACGGGTTCTCCTCCTCCGGGAGCGCCAGGTACGGGAGCACCTTGTCGCCGCCGATGTCCAGCGTGCGGACGATGAGCGGGAGCCCGCCCAGCGCGCGCGTCATCTCCGTGTACGCCCCGTACTGCTCCTCCTCGTCCGGGGCGGTGTCGCGGTCCAGGAAGAGGAACTCGGTGCGCATCAGCCCCACCCCCTCGGCGCCGGCCTCCACCGCCCGCGCCGCCTCCGCCGCCCTGCCGATGTTGGCGGCCACCTCCACCCGCACGCCGTCGGTGAGGATCGCCGGCTCGTAGCGCGCCTCCCACTCCTGGTCGCGCCGGCCGCGGAGCTCGGCCTGGAAGCGGCGGGCGGACTCCAGCTCCTCCGGGGGCGGCTCCGGGTAGAGCCGCCCCGCGGAGCCGTCCAGCACGCAGACCGTCCCCTCCGCCTCCTCCAGCACCCGGGGGCCGGCCCCCACCACCGCGGGGATCCCCAGCGACCGCGCGATGATGGCGGTGTGCGAGGTCGGCCCGCCCGCCGCGGTGCAGAGCCCCAGGATGCGCCGAGGGTCGAGCCGGGCGGTGTCGGAGGGCGTCAGGTCGTCGGCGGCCAGGATCACCGGCTCGTCGGGGAGGTGCGGCTCGCCCTGCTCGGTCCCCGCCAGCGCGCGCAGCACCCGCTGCCCCACGTCGTGGAGGTCGGCGGCGCGGGCCGCCAGCCGCTCGTCGGCCACGCCCCGCACCTCCGCCACGCGCGCCTCGGTGGCCCGCTGCCACGCCCACGCGGCGGAGTGGCCCTGCGCCACCCCCAGCAGCACCTCTCGCCGCAGGTCCTCGTCGGCGAGGAGCGCCTGGTGCGCGCGGAAGATCATCGCCTCGCCGCGGCCGGAGCGCGCCGCCACCTCCCCGTAGAGGGTCTCCAGCTGCTCCCGCGCGGTCTCCAGCGCCGCGTCCAGCCGCCGGGTCTCGGAGGCAGGGTCGCCGCCCGGCCGGTCGGTGACCACCACGTGCGAGGCCCGGAAGCGGAAGAGCGGCCCGATGGCGATCCCCGGCGACGCCGACACCCCCAGCAGGACGCGGCCCGGCGCCGCCGGCGTCCAGGCGAGAGCCGGCGCGGCCTCCTCCACCCGCTCCTCCTCGCCCAGCCCACCCTCCACCACCTCGCGCAGCGCGGCTAGGGCGGCGTCCGCGTCGGGGCCGGAGGCCAGGATGCGCAGGGTCTCGCCGCCCGGGACGCCCAGCTTCAGCAGCGAGGCGAGCGCCTTGCCGTTGGCGACCTGGTCGCCGTGCCGCACCCTGACCTCGGCGCGGAACCGGCTCGCCACGTCCACCAGCCAGGTCGCCGGCCGAGCGTGCAGCCCGGGGCCGGGGGCGAGCCGCACGTCCACGTGGGAGGCGCCGGCCAGCTCCTCCGGGGCCGCGGGCCCGCCCGCCGTGCGGCGGGTGAGCCCCGCGGCCAGCTCGGCGGGGTCGGCGGTGCGGGCGAGGCGCTCGGCCCGCGCGGGGTCGTCCAGCACGTCGGTGAGCGCGGCCAGGACGCCCAGGTGCTCGTCCGACTTCGCGGCGATCCCCACCACCAGCCGCACCGTCTGCCCCGGGCTCCACTCCACGCCCCCGGGGAGCTGGAGCACGGCCACCCCGGTGCGCAGGATCATCTCGCGGTGCTCCCCCATCCCGTGGGGGATGGCGATGCCGCTCCCCAGGTAGGTGTTCGCCTGCCGCTCGCGCCCCAGCATGCTCTCCACGTAGGCGGGGTCGATGTAGCCGCGCTCCGCCAGCACGCCGCCCACGGCGCGGATCGCCTCCTCCTTGCTCCCGGCCTTCGCCCCGAGCCGGACGTCGTCCGCGTCGAGCCGGATCATAGGGGCGCCTCCGGGCGGGGTGGGCGCTTGAGCAGGAAGAGCGCGGCCGTGGTCACCGCGACCCCCGCGGCGATGGCGCCCAGGTACGCGGCCAGCTCCCGCACCGCGCCCGGGATCAGCGCCGCGAAGATCCCCCCGTGCGGCACCAGCAGCTGCACCCCCGCCAGCATGGAGAGCGCCGCCGCCGTCGCCGACCCCAGCACCAGCGCGGGGATGACGCGCAGCGGGTCCTTGGCCGCGAAGGGGATGGCGCCCTCGGTGATGAAGGCCAGCCCCAGCACCGCCGCCGGCCCGCCGGCCTCGCGCTCCTCCCCGTCGAAGCGCCGGCGGAAGAGGAAGGCCGCCAGCGCCAGCCCCAGCGGCGGCGTCATCCCGGCCGCCATGACCGCGGCCATGGGCGTGTAGATGCGGCTCGCCAGCAACCCCACGGCGAAGGTGTACGCCGCCTTGTTGAGCGGCCCGCCCATGTCGAACGCCATCATGGAGCCCAGCACCAGCCCCAGCACCGCGGCGTTGGCGCCGCGCATCCCCAGCAGCCAGGCGTTCATCGCCTCGTTCAGCGCCTGCACCGGCGGCGCGATGACGTAGATCATCAGCAGCCCGACGGTGAGGGTGGAGAGGAAGGGGAGGACGAGCACCGGCTTGAGCCCCTCCAGCGTGGCGGGGAGGCGGATGCGCTCGGCGAGGAACCGGGTCAGGTACCCGGCCAGGAAGCCGGAGACGATCCCGCCCAGGAACCCGGCGCCCATCTCGTGCGCGAGCATCCCGCCCACCAGCCCCGGCGCGATCCCCGGGCGGTCGGCGACGGAGTACGCGATGAAGGCGGAGAGCACCGCCACGAAGAGCTGGAACGCCGTCCCCCCGCCGATGCGGTTGAGCGCCCAGGCGAGCGTCCCCTCCTCCTCCCCGGCGTAGATCCCCCCCAGTGCGAACGCCAGCGCGATGGCGAGCCCCCCCGCGATCACCACCGGGAGCATGTACGAGACGCCGGTCATCAGGTGCTTGTACGGCCCGGTGCGCGGCTGCCTCGGCTCGCCGGCCGGCGCTGCCGCGGCCGCCGCCTTCTCCGGCGCCGGCGCGCCGGCCGGGGGCTGCGCCAGCGCGGCGCCCACCACCGCCTGCCCCGACTTGATGGCCTGCTTGGTCCCGGTGACGTAGACGGGCTTCCCCGCGAAGCGCGAGGTGTCCACCTGGGTGTCCGCGGCGATCACAACCGCGTCGGCCGCGGCGATCTCCTCCGGGGTGAGCCGGCTCTTCGCCCCCACCGAGCCCTGCGTCTCCACCCGGATGTCGTGGCCCATCGCGGCGGCGGCCTTCTGGAGCGCCTCGGCGGCCATGAAGGTGTGCGCGATCCCGGTGGGGCAGGCGGTGATGCCCACCAGCCGCTTTCCTCCGCCGGAGGTCGCCGCGGGTGGTGCGGGCGCAGGCGCGGGCGGAGCGGCGTCGGCTTCAGGCGGGGGCGCGGCGGCGTCCGTGGGCCGCGGGACGAGGGCGAGCGCGGCGTCGAGCACCGCGCGGGTGTGGCGGATCGCGTCGGCGACGCGGACCCGGTGCACGGGCTTCCCGGCGAAGCGGGAGCTGTCGACGTGGTCGTCGGCGGCGAGCACCACCACGTCGGCGGCGGCGACCGCCGCGTCCGGGAGCGCGCCGCCGGCCCCCGCGGAGTCCTGCGACTCCACGCGGATCTCGTGGCCCATCAGCTCCGCGGTCCTGCGCAGCGCCGCCGCCGCCATGAGCGTGTGCGCGGCGCTCGTCTGGCTGACCGTGACTGCGATGATCTTCATGCGCGCAGGACTTCCCGGTTGCGGGCAAACACTCGCGAGCCCTTCCGGCGGCCAGACGGCATTTTTCCGGCCGTCGCGGCGACGCATTCCCTGTGGGCCGCGGATCGAGGCAATTCCCACCCTGGTAACGATCACTTGACCCGAGGCGGTCCACTTGCTACCATAATGGTAACACGACGCGAGCCGTGTGGGAGTCTTTGACCAGACGACCCATGGAGGCCGGTACTGAGAATCATCACGGAAAGCAGGCTCACGGCGTTCTGGGCGGACCACCCCGACGCGGAGAAACCGCTGAAGATCTGGCGGGCAATCATGCGGAAGAAGGGGTACCGGACGCCAAACGAGGTAAGGGCCGACTTCGGCTCGGCAGACTTCCTGAGGGACGGGGTGACGATCTTCGACATCGGAGGGAACAAGTACCGGCTGTCGGTGACGATGTGGTACGACATGCAGAAGGTATTCATCCGGCACGTGATGACGCACGCGGAATACGACCGGAGAACGAAGGACGGCACCCTCTGAAGTTCGAGCTGGCGCGCGAAACCAGACTGACGAGAAGGGAGTACATCACACATGCTGACGGTCATCGACATCCCGACCCCGCACGTCCTCCGGACCCTGGAGGAGTACGCAGCCGCGGTTGCGGAGATCGACCGCCTCCTGGATCTAGACCCGCAGCCGCACAGCGAAGACTTCGACCGGCTGGAGATGCTGTCGCTCCTCGTGGAGGACTACGACACGCGCAACAACCCGATCGATGACTCCGACCTGTCCCCGCAGAGCGTGGTGGACTTCATGCTCGATCAGAAGGGGATGACGCGCGCCGACCTGGCCGTGATCATGGGTGGACGTAGCCGTGTATCGGATTTCTTCAACGGCAAGCGTAGTCTGTCGAAGACCCAGATCGGAGCACTGCGGAACACTCTCGGCATCCCGGCCGACCTGCTGATCTAGCTAGCGCGACCCAGCCACCTGCCGGTTCAGGACTCCCGACCGGCTCCGGGGCTCCCGGAGCCGGTTCTCGTTTTCGACTCCACGAGGAAGCGGGGGAGGACGCCTTCCGGCATCCTCCCCCGCTTCGTCCATCGTCCCGCCGCCGGGCAGCCCTACGCCCGCACCAGCTTCCGGTACTTGATCCGGTGCGGCTGGTCGGCCTCCGCGCCGAGGCGCTTCCTCCGGTCGGCCTCGTACTCCTGGTAGTTCCCCTCGAAGAAGCGCACCTCGCTCTCCCCCTCGAAGGCCAGGATGTGC
>DATABU010000400.1:0-3866 GCA_036259415.1 Longimicrobiaceae bacterium | reverse complement strand
TCCGTCGAGCGCACACGTCCGAACGAAAACGGGGGAGCCGCCGTGGCGGCGGCGCGCTTCGCCGCGACCGCGAAGGAGGCGCCCGCCGAGGCCGCAGCGGAGCGGCGCGCCGGCGGCGCCCACCGGTCGCTCTTCGGGCTGGTGCTGGCGGCGGGCTCGCTCGCCGTGATCCTGCGGCAGCGGCTGGGGTGGCTGGAGCGGGTCGTCTGAGCCCGGAGCGGGCCCGGAAATCCGGACGGGGGAGCCACGGCGGCTCCCCCGTTTTCGTTCGGACGTGTGCGCTCGACGGATCCTCGGGGAGCCGGCGAAGTCGAATTCCACGGCTATCCTCCGGTGGTCGTCCGCCCGGCTCCTCCATCCCGCCGATTGTCTTCGCGAGTATTGTCGCTTATCCTGCGTAGGTTGGCGCTGCCGCAACCTGCGGTCCAAACTCACTCGCGGAGGACGACATGCGCCGTTCGTTTTCCTACCTGCGCCGGAGGCTCCTCGGCATCGCGCTCGCGGGCTCCCTGGGGTTCGGAGCCACGCAGGCGCTCGCAACGCCGCCACCAAGTGCTTCGCGCCTCTCGTGCACGGCTTCGGAGGAAGAGACCTGCCAACGTATGTGTCCGGCACCTGCGGTCGGGCAGTGCACCAAAACTCCCCTGGCCTTCTCCTGCAAGTGCACCTACACGTAGATGCACTTGCAGGAGAAAGAAGAATGAGCACGGGCGCCCGCAGGTGAAGCGGCTCCGGCTCGACCTGTGTACCCGCCAGTTGTGCCGCCACGAGCTACACCGCCGGTGCGGGGTTTCGCCGCGGCCGGGAGCTTGCGGGACCGGCGCCCGACCGCCCATTCTCACAATGGAAGGAGCGGATCCGCATGGCGCAGCGGGTGTGGTGCGTGTTCCAGAAGCTGCCGGGGGAGGGGTGCCCGGGGTTGGCGGCGGTGTGCGCCTCGCGGGAGGTGGCGGACGAGGTGGCGAGGATGAGCGAGGACGACGACCGCGAGCAGGGGCGCCCCGCGAGCGAGTGGACGGTCTCGGCGTGGGGGGTGCTGGACGGCGACGTGGCCGGGCTGCGCGACGCGCAGCAGATCAGCGACGCCCTGGACCCCATGCGCGCCGGCGTGCTCCCGCCCGAGGAGACGGGCGACGCGCCGGAGGGCGCATGGTCTGAGTCCTCCTGAAGTGTGAACCGGGCCAGCCCCCGGCAGCGTGCCCGACCCGAGCGCCAGCGAGGGGCACGCCCAAATCCCCAGTCAAAGCAGTTCACCCCGGGTCCAACCGGATCCGGAGTCATCCGAAAGGACGGGAGCGATGCGGCAGCCCTGGGAGCCGGGGGACACCCCGGAGGAGCAGGCGGCCCGGCGGGAGGCGTACCAGCGCCTGGTGGACGCCGCACGGCGCGTGGGGCTCCCGCTGGAGCGGCTGGGGAGCGCCCTGCGCGAGGTGGCCCGCAACGAGGCCGAGACGCGGCGCTTCCTGGCGGAGGAGGTCTACGGCGTCCCCGACACGCTGCTGGACGACCTGGTCCGCGTCCGCCTGGCGGACCTGCCGGGAGAGTAGCCTCCGCCCGGGCCCGGCGGGCCTCGCACGTCCACAGGAGCGCATCGCTTTGGCCGGAACCTCCCTCCACGAGTGCCTCCACAGCTTCCCCGGCGCGGTGCTGGAGGTCTCGGCCGACGGCGTGGTCCTGGGGTCCAACGGACGCCTGGACGGGGCCGTCGGCCGCGACCTCGTGGGGTGCCCGCTCGCGGGGGCGCTCGACGACACCTCGCGCCGGAAGTGGAGCCGCATCCTGGCTCCCGATGAGGGGGACGACCCCGACTCGCCCTGGGAGCTGGTGTTCCACACCGCCGGCTCCATGGAGCTGCGCACCTTCCTGGTGGTCCGGGGCGGGTCGGGCGCCGACCGGCGGCTCTGGCTGCTGGAGCACGCGCCGAGCCGGCGGGCCGAGCGGCTCTACGACGAGATCTCGGAGCTGAACGCCGAGCTGGTGCAGGCGCAGCGGGACCTGGCCCGCGAGCAGAAGCGCATCTCCGCGGCGCTGCTCGACGCCACGGCGGCGGTCGCCGCGCGCGACGAGGTGCTCGCCTTCGTCTCCCACGACCTGCGCAACCCCCTCCAGACCATCCTCATGGCGGCGGAGCTCTTGGAGCTCCCCATCACCGACGAGCGCAAGGCGGTGCAGCTCCGGGCGATCAAGGGCGCGGCCCGGGGGATGTCGCGGCTGATCGAGGACCTCCTCTCCGTGAGCGAGGTGGAGGCGGGCCGGGTCTCCCTGGAGGTGGAGCCGGTCCTGCTGGACGCCCTCTTCGAGGAGGTCTGCGGCCAGTTCGAGAACCTGGCCCGGCTGCAGCGCCAGCAGCTCCAGTGGAGGGTGGCCCCCGACGTGCCCACCGTCCCGGGAGACCGGCACCGTCTCCGCCAGGCGCTCTCCAACCTGGTGGGGAACGCCGTGAAGTTCACGCCCGAGGGTGGCGAGGTCCTCCTCCAGGCCGTGAGCGCCGGGGGCGGGGTCGTGGTCTCGGTGGAGGACACGGGGGTGGGGATCCCGGAGGAGGACCTCCCCCGCATCTTCACGCGCTTCTGGCACGCGGGGAGGGCCAACCGCGGCGGGGCGGGGCTGGGTCTTGCGATCACGAAGGGGATCGTGGAGGCGCACGGCGGGCGCCTCCACGTGGAGAGCGCGGCCGGCGCGGGCACGAAGTTCTTCTTCACGCTGGCCGTGGACGACCCCCGGGCGGACGGGCCGTAGCCGCCCTTCGCCCGGAGCGCCGGGGTCAGCCCGCGGCGCCGAGCGCCTTCCGGATCTCCTCCTCGCCGGGCTCGCCCTCCAGCACGAACACCGCGCCCTCCACCGGCACCGCCTCGGGAAGCGGGGTGCCGGGGACCGGCTCGCCCGGGAGCGTCATCAGCCCCTCGCGCTCGTCCCCCAGCTCCAGCTCGACGGCGGAGCCCAGCATCCCCTCGGACACCTCGCCACGCAGCTTCCCCTTCCGGATCCTGGTCCCGTTCGGGAGGGTGGTGCCGGCGCGGATCACCGGGTAGCACGCCCCCTCCGCCACGTTTTCCGCCCCGGTGACGATCTGCCGCGGGGCCTCCCCGCCGTCGTTCACCACGCAGACCTTCAGGCGGTCGGCGTTGGGGTGCTGCGAGAGCGCCTCCACCCGCCCGACCACCACCGGCCGGAGCATCTCTCCCAGGGGGACGACCCGCGCCACGGCCACCCCGCCGTCGCGGAGGCGCGCGGCGATCTCCTCGGGGGTGCCGTCCAGGCCGGGGACGATGCGGCGGAGTGCGCGGAGGCTCAGGTTCACGTGGGCTCGGGGCTCGGGTAGCGGGCTCGGGAGGGCGACAACCTACAAGACCCGCGCCGCCGGGGGAATGGACCGGCGCCCCCCCCGGCCGTTCAGTGAACGCATGTCTCCGTTCAGTGGACGTTCGGAACGGTCTCCGGGCGCCCGCCCCCGTGAGACGGCGTCAGCCGGAAACCCGCACGGGAGCTGGGTTTCCCATGTCCCGCGCTCCCGGCCCGCACGGGGCACGCCGGTTGCCCTCATCCGGGCCGGACGCAGCCCACGAGGAACCCGCCTCGGCTGCGGATCCATCCCAGAGAAACGAGGCTCCCATGAACAGGCTCTCCCTCTTCGCGCTCGCCGCGCTGCTCTCCGTCGCCGCCTGCCAGCCGCAGGACGAGGCCCCCCCGGCTGACGACGGCGTGGTGGCGACCCCCGCGGACGCGCCCGCCCCGGCCGTCGAGCCGCTCCCGGAGACGGTCGACACCACCGTGGCCGCGCCCACGATCGACCCCGCGGTCGAGGCGCCGGTGACCGAGCCCGCCGAGCAGCAGCAGCACTGACAGCGGGGTCGATCGTGGGCGCG
>DATABU010000399.1:0-1621 GCA_036259415.1 Longimicrobiaceae bacterium | reverse complement strand
GCAAACGATACTACCGTTTGCGACGGCGCGGAGCCCCTGGCGGACTCCCCGCGTTCCGCCGCTCCGTCGCGAATCGCGAAGGCCTTCGCATTCCCCCCCGCCAGGGTCTCCGCCCTCCGGGCCCGCATCCCTCACGCAACTTCGCGGAACGTCGATGGCGTGCGACCGGTGCCTTCGCGCGTCCGCGGCGCCCCGCACCACGGCCCCTCGCTCACATCGCTCCGCCCTCGCCCCCCTCCGCCCCGCCCTCCCGCGCCTCCGTCGCCCGCCGCCGCGCCGCCAGCAGCGCCAGCGGCCTCAAGCCCGTCTCCTCGCTCTCGCGGTCGGCCGCCGCCGGGAGCTCCAGGACGAAGGTGGCGCCGCGCTCGGCGGGGGCCAGGAAGAGACGGCCGTGGTGCACGTCCTCCACGATCCGCCGCGCCAGCGACAGCCCCACCCCCCACCCGCTCTTCTTGGTGGTCACCCCGGGGTCGAAGAGCGTGTCGCGCACCGCGGCCGAGACGCCGGGGCCGTCGTCGACCACCCGCACCTGCACCCGCCGGTCCGGCCGCGCCCCCGCCTCGATGGTGATGCTCCCGCCGGTGCCGGCCAGCGCGTCGAGGGCGTTCTTGATCAGGTTCTCCAGCGCCCACTCCAGGAGGATCGCGTTCCCCAGCACCGGCGGCGTCCCGTCGGGGACCTCCACCTTCAGCTCCACGCTCTGGCGCAGCTGCGGGAGGCGGACGCGGACGTAGCGCTCCAGCACCCGCAGGAGCGGCCGCACCTCCACCGGCTCCATCTGCACCGGGCGCCCGATCCACTCGAAGCGCCGCGCCACCTTCTCCAGCCGGTCGAGGTCGGCCTCCATCTCCGCCGCCACCGCCGGGAGCGACGCCATCCCGGCCCGCTCCTCCTCGGGGAGGCGGAGGATCTCCACCCACCCGGCCAGCGACGAGAGGGGCGTCGCCATCTGGTGCGCCGACTCGCGCGCCATCGCCGCCCAGATCCGCTCGCGCTCGGTGCGCTGGTTGTGGCGCACCATCCAGGCGGCCGCCACCAGGAGCCCCGTCATCGCCCCCACCTGGAGCCAGGGGATCCACCGGAGCCGCCGCACCGTGGGGGTGTCGCCGTAGTAGATCGTCCCCAGCCCCGGCTCCGAGATCGGGCGGTTCTGCCCGGCCAGCCGGTCGGCGTACTCCAGCACCCGCACCACGTCGGCCGAGTCGGTGAGGTCGGCCTCGAAGGGGAGGTTGCTGTGGAAGGCGGGGAAGCCGTCGTTGTCGGTGTAGACCAGCGGGAAGTCGAGGGTCTGCACCTCCCCCGAGAGCTCCAGGAGGGTGCGCGTGGGGGCGTCCTCGCTGGGGTCGTTGAGCCCGCTCAGGATCCGCACCACGATCCGCGAGTGCACCTGCGCCTCCTGCTGCATCTCGCGGACGAGGAACTGGGAGTAGAGGAGGTACCACGCCAGGATCGCCGCCGCCAGGAGGCCGAGGGCGGTGGGCGCGTGGCGCCGGGAGAGACGCGGGAGCGCCACCTTCACCCCTCCCCGCGGAGGCGGGGGGCGGAGGCGGCGCGGGGGGTGCCGTTCATGTGCGGGGAAACGCGAGACACGGCGCGCCGCGGGCGGCGGCGCGCCGGGGGG
>DATABU010000398.1:0-4119 GCA_036259415.1 Longimicrobiaceae bacterium | reverse complement strand
GGCGCGGGCGGCGCCGCGGACGGCGAGGCCCGGCAGCGGGAGCGCGTCGACCGCGGGCGCCGCGTCCGGAAGCGCCTCCGCGTCCGCCGCCCGCACCGCGGCGCGGGGGCGCCGCACGCACGAGGTGCAGCCGGGTGAGACCTTCTACGGCGTCGCCAGGAAGTACGGGGTGGCCCCGGCCGACCTGCGCGCCGCCAACCCCGGGGTGGACCCGGAGAAGCTGCGCAGCGGGACCACGCTCTGGATCCCCGCCGCGCCGCCGGGCTCCGCGGGCGCCGCGGCAGCGCCGAAGCCGCCCGCGCGGCCGGCCACGCGCACGCACAGGGTGGTGCGGGGCGACACGCTCTTCGGCATCGCGCGGAAGTACGGCGTCTCCCCGGCGGCGATCCGCGCCGCCAACAAGATGGAGGACGACAACGTCAGGCTGGACCAGACGCTGGTGATCCCCGGCGGGAGCTGACCGGCCGCGGCGTCCGCCGCGCTGACGGAATCGAGAGATCCCCCGGCCGCTCGTTGGCCGGGGGATCTTCGTGTTCCCGATTCACACGGCCACGGAGCCGTGGTCCTCCGGGAATCGCTGGTTGCATGCGATCCTGTTGGGCATTATGATACGCGTGAAGCACGTAGTGTTTCCCGCCTCGCGGTTCATGTGGTGTTTCATGGCTGAGAAGGGCGGCGCGAGGCCCCCGAAGCGAGCGCAGTCGTCCCCCGCCCCGGGCCCCCGCCCAATCCCGGACCCATCCCGACGGATTCATGGCTTCCGACGTGTTCATCAGCCATTCGACCCGTGATCGGGGAGTCGCACAGGAGATCTGCCGCAGGTTCGACCGCGAGGGAATCGGCTACTGGCTCGCCTCGCCCGAGCTCCGGGGTGGCGACAACTGGATGGGGGAGATCCTCGGGGCCGTCCAGAAGTCCCGCATGCTGGTCGTCGTGTACTCCTCCAGCGCGAACGCTTCGCCCCACGTCGTCCGTGAGCTGGCCGCGGCATACGAGAGCAACAAGGCGATCGTCCCCTTCCGCGTGGAGGATGCTCCCATGGGGGAGTCGCTCAGCTACACGCTGGCGCTGTCGCACTTCATAGACGCGTGGACGCCGCCGCTCGACGTCCACCTGGGGACGCTCGTGCGGGCCGTGAGGAACCGGCTCGCCCGCGGCGCCGGGGGGCCAGCGGGGCTCGGCGCCCCTGCGCCCGGTGCTCCGCCCGCGGCGTATGCTTCGCTGCCCAGCCGCAAGATGGCCGCCGTCGGGGCGCTGCTCCAGGGCGACTACGCGGGGGCCGCCGACCAGCTGAGGGGCTACCTCGCCCTCACGCCGGGCGACCCTTTCCTCCGCCTCGCGCTGGGCATCGCGCTCAGCAACGGAATGCGCCTGGACCAGCTCGCCTACCCCTGTGCCATCGAGATGCACCGACAGCTGGCCGCGGCCTATGCCGATCCCCGCACCGAGGGTGTCGCGGCGCTCGCCCTCCTCGCCCTGATCCTCGACTACTTCGCGTGGAACGGCGTGAGCCCCCCGCCGCCCGGCAAGGACGCTCTGCTCGCCGCCCTCCGCAGCGCGGAGCTCAGCCCGGCGGCCCTGCGTCTCGTGCAGCAGCTCCCCGCCACCGCCGGCACGCGGCGCAGGCTCGGCCTGTAGGCCGGCGCCGCCCCTCCCCACTCCCAACCCGACACGGGCAACCATGACCGAGCGAGAAAAGCGCCACGCGATCCAGGAGTTCTTCTGTGCGCCGAAGCCGGCCCTCCACCCGAAGACGATCCTCACGGGCGCAGCCATCGCGCTGGTAGGGCTGCTCATCCTCTCCAACGGCGTCTCCCTGTTCGGACTGGCCGTGACGGGCGCCGGCCTGGCCTGGGCCTTCTTCCTCCCGCTGAAGAGCCGCCCGGTGCCGGGGGTCCCCCAGCGGTCGGAGCCCACCGAGCACTTCAGCTTGTTCCGTTACACGGATGCGAAGAGCCGCTTCGAGCAGAGGCCGAGCACGCAGCAGATCCTGACCTGGTTCAGGGAGGACATCGACGGAGTGGTCGCCGCCTCCTACGAGCGGGTCGGGCTGATGCCGGACGGCCATGCCGGCTCGCAGGAGGACGAGCTGGGCCTGATCGCACAGCGGGTGAGCAGCAGCGTCGCGGAGGCCGGCCTCGCCGGCGCGGGCGGGACGTCCGGCCGCTCCCTCACCTCGAAGAAGCCCCTCGTGGTCTTCGGGCCGGCCGACTCCTCGACGTTCCTCGGCTTCGACGACTCCATGGTCCGCAGGAGGCGGCTGGTCGAGGGCGACGCGTTCATGTATTCGACCTGGCGGGTGATCGTATTCCACTTCACGGAGTACTTCCTCGGCGCCTACCAGGCCAACTACAACATGATCAAGAACGTGTGCGTGATGGAGGAGGTGGACGAGTTCTTCTATCGGGACGTGGTCGCGGTGAAGACGGTCATGGAGTCGACCAACATGATCCTGGAGAGCGGCACCAAGCTGGAGCACCGCAAGGTGTTCCGGATGACCGTTTCGAGCGGCGACCACATCACGGTCGACCTCGGCGGGGAGGGGATCCAGGTCGCGTCGGCGCTCGAGGCCAGGAACGACGAGAACGTCCAGAACATCCGCGCGATGCTCCGGACGTTCAAGCAGGCCAACATCGAACGGGGAGGCGCCGGCCAGCCGCTCCTCCAGTGACGGCCGGGCGCGGGTGGGCGGTCCGCGAGTAGCTGCGGCCGCTCACATGGGCAGGAGGAGCCGCGCGCGGGCGCCCCGCGCGTCGTCGCGGTTCTCCAGGAGGAGGGTGCCGCCGTGCCCCTCGGCGATCTGGCGGCTGAGCGCGAGCCCGATCCCGGTCCCGCGCGGCTTGGTGGTGAAGAAGGGGACGAACAGGTTCGCCGTGTCGGAGACGCCGGGGCCCTCGTCGTCCACGCACACCTCCAGGCGGCCCCCGGACTCGCCCCAGCGCACCTCCACGATGCCGCCGGTCTCCAGCGCGGCGTCCGCGGCGTTGCGCACCAGGTTGATGAGGAGCTGGTCGAGCTGGTCGCCGTCGGCGTAGATGGCGAGGTCGGGGCCGCCCGCCACGTGCACGGGGAGGCGCGTCTCCAGGGCGGCGACGCGGCGCACCCAGCCGCCCACGTCCAGCGGCGCCCGCTCCGGCGGGGGGAGGCGGGCCAGCCGCGCGTAGGACGACATGAAGCGGCTCAGCGCCTCGGAGCGGCCGGCGATCACGGTGAGCCCGCTGCGCAGGTCGTCGTCCAGGTCGTCGGGGCGGACGGGGGCGTCGACGAGCCCCTGGAGGGTTCCGGCGATGCTGCGGATGGGCGCCAGCGAGTTGTTGATCTCGTGCGAGAGGACGCGGATGAGGCGCTGCCACGCCTGCCGCTCCTCCTCGCGCGCGACGCGGCTGACGTCGGCGAGCACCAGGAGCTGGTGCGGCCGCCCCCCCTGGCGGAAGGGGGCGAGCCGCACCTCCCAGCGCCCGCTCCCGCCGGGGAAGGCGCGGTCCAGCGTGCGCGGCGACTCCCCCTCCAGCGCGGCGTCCAGCCCCACGTCCGCCGCGGTGCGCCCCAGCAGGCGCTCCGCCGGCTGCCCCAGGAGCCGCTCCCCCGTCCGGTTCACCAGCCGCACCCGCTCCTCGCCGTCCAGCGCGAACACCGCCACGTCGATCTCGTCCATCACGCGGCGGAGCAGGGCGGTGGCCTCCAGCGCGCGGATGCGCTGCTCGCGCAGGGTGTCGGCGAGCGCGTTGGCCTCCATGAAGGCGAGCCCCAGCGCGTCGTCGGTGGCGGAGCCGCGCGCGCGCATGGAGAAGTCCCCCTCGCGAAGCGCCGCGAGCAGGTTGGAGAGCGTCTGCAGCGGCCGGATCACCCGCTCGCGCAGCGCCAGCGCGAACCCCACCCACCCCAGCACCACGATCAGGGTTAGCGTCCAGCGGAGCTTGCCGTCGTAGGGCCCCGTCCACAGGAGGAGGAGCGCCACCGCCGCCCCTGGGACCCCCGTGAGGAACGACAGGCGCAGGACCTGGCGGTCGTGGCTGGGAGGCGGCTTCGGGCGGTGGTACGGGGGAGGGGGGGTCATGGGGGGACGCAGGCGCGGGAGCCCCGGGGGGGGGGGGGGGGGGGGGGGGGGGGGGGGGGGGG
>DATABU010000397.1:0-3044 GCA_036259415.1 Longimicrobiaceae bacterium | reverse complement strand
CCCCCCTCCACTCGTTCACGCGCGAAGAAGGCCGGGTACATGTCCTGGTGGGAAGCTCTGGTCCTGGGAGTGGTGCAGGGGTTGACGGAGTTCTTCCCCGTGTCCAGCTCCGGGCACCTGGTGATGACGCAGCGCCTGCTGGGGCTCGTCATCCCCGGGATCGCCTTCGAGGTGGCGGTGCACGTCGCCACCCTGCTCTCGGTCCTGGTCGTCTACCGCGAGCGCGTGGCGTCGCTGCTGCGCGGCCTGGCCGGCCGGGAGCGGCACGCCTGGGAGTACGTGGGCAAGCTGGCGGCCGCCACCGTCCCCGCGGTCGCCGCCGTGCTCCTGGCGGGCGACTGGATCGAGGCCCGCTTCGACGACCCCTCCTTCACCGGGGCCATGCTCCTGGTGACCGGGTGCATCCTCTGGAGCACCCGCTGGGCGCGCGCGGACGGGCTCCCCCGCCCCGCCGAGCTCGTCCCCGTCGCCGGCGCGGCGGCCATCGCGCTGCTGGGCGGGGTGCTCGTCCCCTTCCTGGGGGTGCTGGCGCTGCTGGCCGCGATCATGGCCGCCTCGCGCCGGGCCTCGCGCCCGGAGTGGGAGCCGGAGCCCGGCTGGGGGGGCGCGGTCGTCATGGGCGTCGCCCAGGCGGTGGCGATCTTCCCCGGGATCTCGCGCTCCGGGAGCACCGTGGTCACCGGGATGTGGAAGCGCATCGACCCGGTCGCGGCGGCGGAGTTCTCCTTCCTGATGTCCGTGGTCGCCATCGCCGGCGCCGCCGTGCAGAAGGCCCCGGAGGTCGTGGAGCAGGGGATCGGCGTCGCGCCCCTCCCCCTGGCCGTGGGCTTCGTGGCGGCCGCGGTGAGCGGCGTGCTGGCCATCCGCTTCTTCGTCGCGCTGCTCCGGCGCCAGAACTTCTACGCCTTCTCCTGGTACTGCTGGGCCGCCGGCGCCCTCTTCCTCTTCTACGTCGCCCGGGGGAGCTGACCGCGGCTCCCCCGCAGCCGGCTGCTCAGCGTCCCCGCCGCCACGGTCACCGCGGAGCCGACCAGCGCGAACCAGAGCGTGTCCACCACCCGGGGGACCGCCCCGAACTGCTGCGCCGCCCACAGCCCGGTCATGAGGGCGATGGCGACGGCGATCCCCAGCACGGCGTCGGCCTGGTCGGCGCGGCGGGAGACGATCCCCAGCAGGAACCCGCCCAGCAGCCCGCCGTAGGTGAACGAGGCGATCTGCAGCGCGACCACCACCACGGGCGTCCCCTGCGAGGCGAGCTGGAAGAGCATGGCCCCGCCGATCAGGACGGCCGCCCAGAGCACCGTGAACGCCTTTCCCACCCGGGCGAGGTGCTCGTCGTCGCCCACGCGGCCGGCGAGCGGGGCGTACAGGTCGAAGGTGGAGGCCGAGGCCAGCGAGTTGAGCGACGACGACACGGTGGACATGGCCGCCGCCAGGAGCGCCGCGATCACGATCCCCGTGACCCCCGGCGGGAGCTCCTCCACGATGAAGCGGGGGAAGATCTCGTCCGGCGTGGCGAACGCCTGCCCCCGGTAGAAGGCGAAGAGCCCCACGCCCACCACCAGGAACAGGGCGAACTGGAGGATCACCAGCACGCCGCTCCCCACCAGCGCCCGGCGCGCGTCGGGGAGCGAGCGGGAGGCCAGGAGCCGCTGCACGATCAGGTGGTCCACCCCGTGCGAGGCCATGGACAGGAAGGCGCCGCCCACCAGTCCGGTCAGCAGCCACTTCGCGTCGGCGAAGCCCCCGTCCAGGTGCACGATCCGCCACTTCTCCGCGGGGACCGAGGCCACCAGCCCGTCCCACCCGCCGGGGACGTCGCCCAGGATCACCACCAGCGCCGCGACGCCGCCGAATACGTACAGGAACATTTGCACGACGTCGGTCCAGATCACCGCCTTCAGCCCGCCGTGGTAGGTGTAGAGCAGGGTGACGACCCCGGTGGCGAGGATCGCCTGCCAGTAGGGGCGCCCGGTGATGAGGTGGATGGGGATGGCGGTGGCGAAGACGCGCACGCTGTCGGCGAAGGCGCGCGTCACCATGAAGATCACCGAGGCGAAGCGCCGGGTGGAGAGCCCGAAGCGCCGCTCCAGCAGGGCGTAGGCGGTCGCCATCTCGCCGCGGAAGTAGCCGGGGAGGAGGAGAACGGCCACCACGACGCGGCCGGCGAGGTACCCCACCGCCAGCTGCAGCATCCACAGGTCGCTCCCGTACGCCGTGGCGGGGACGCTGATGAAGGTGAGCGCGCTGGTCTCCGTGGCGACCACCGAGAAGCACACCGCCCACCAGGGGATGGAGCGGTCGGCCAGGAAGTAGTCGCGCGCGTCCTTCTGCCTCCGCCCCAGACAGGTGCCGAACGCGGTCACCCCGCCGATGTAGGCGATCACGACGGCGAGGTCGAGCGCGGTGAAGGCTCCCATCCACCCCTCTTCGTGCGGTTCCGTTCGTGGTGAGGAGCGGGAAGGTAGCCGGTTCGGGGGCGGTCAACAACGGGACTGCTCCGGATGGCGGGGTTGGGCGTGTCCCTCGCTGGCGCTCGGGTCGGGCTGCGGCTCCGTAAGCGGGCACACTACGCCCGCTAACGGAGGCGAGCCCCGCCAAACTGCCGGCGGGTCTCGCCGCTTCGCGCTCGCATCACTCACGCGGGCGCCCAGCCGGAGGCAGGGTGTTGCCGTTCTGGGACGCAGGCCGGGAACGGCTGGGGGAGGGGGGGTCCGCCGTGTGGCGAGCCTCAAGCGAGCCGGGTCCGGGCCTACGCCGGCGCGAAGTGGGTGACGCTCTCCAGGAAGTCGCTGAACGGGAACATGTCGAAGCAGCGCACCGCGGCGGGGCGGTAGCCGGCCTCGATGAAGGCGAGCGTGTCGCGGAGGTGGGAGTCGAAGGAGCAGGAGACCAGGCAGACAGAGGAGGGGCGCCAGCGGGCGACGGCCTCCGGGACGCCGGGGCCGCAGCCGAAGCGGGAGGGGTTGACGAACACCACGTCGGGGGCGTCGAAGGCGCGCGCGGCGGCGAAGCGCTCCGCGTCCTCGCGCACGTACTCCGCG
>DATABU010000396.1:0-1762 GCA_036259415.1 Longimicrobiaceae bacterium | reverse complement strand
CCCACAGCAGTTCCGTGGGGCTCCCTCCGCCCGCGCAGGAGACGGACGGCCGTATCGTCCGGCTCCGGAGCGGCCCGCCCATCCCAGCCGAAGCGCTCAGTCCATGCCCGCTCCGGACACCGCCGCACCACCACGAGCCGGATACAGCGAGTACCGCGCCGCCACCTGCTCCCAGGACGCGTTCTCCCGCTCCCAGCGCCGGTAGATCTCCCGCGGATCGGTACCTGCCTTCACCGCGGCCGGCGCCCAGCGGCTCCCCAGCATCTGCAGCATGCTCCCCATGCCCAGCTGCTGCGGGTGCATCCGGTAGATCTCGGAGAGGAACACCAGCGCCACCAGCACCGGCTGGTACGCGTCGCGGTCGGTCACGTGCAGCCGCAGCGCCCGGCACCGCTGGTTGCGGAACTGCATCCAGTCCGTGCCGCGCGGCGTGAACTCGGCCAGCTCGAACTCCACTCCCGGGAGCCGGTACGCCTGCACCCGCCGCAGCAGCTCGGGCGCGTCCAGGTACGGGGCGCCCACGTAGGTGAAGGGCGCGTCCGTGCCGCGGCCCACGCTCAGGTTCGCGGTCTCCAGCATCACCAGCCCCGAGAAGGAGAGCGCGGCGGTGAGGCTGCGGATGTTGGGCGAGGGGTTGATCCAGGGGAGCCCGGTCTCGTCGAACCACTCGTCGCGCCGCCACCCCTCGGCGGGGACCACGTGCAGCTCGGCCCCCACGCGGTACTCCTGGTTCACGTAGCGCGCCACCTCGCCCACCGTCATCCCGTGCCGCAGGGGGACGGGGTAGTAGCCGGTGATCGCCGGGCCCTTGCCGCGCATCTCCATCTCCATCAGCGGCCCCTCCACCCGCGCGGTGATGGGGTTGGGGCGGTCCAGGACGACGAAGGGGATCCCCTGCTTGGCCGCTGCCTCCATCGCCATGGCCATGGTCCAGACGTAGGTGTAGGGCCGCGCGCCGATGTCCTGGATGTCGAAGAGGAGCACGTCGATGCCGCGCAGCATCTCGGGCGTGGGACGCTCCGTGCGGCCGTAGAGCGAGTGCACGGGGATGCCGGTGCGCGCGTCCCGGCCGCTGGCGATGCGCTCGCCGCCGTCGATGTCGCCGCGGATGCCGTGCTCCGGGCCGAAGAGCGCCACCAGCCGCACCTCCGGCGCGGCGTTCAGCAGGTCGATCACGCTGCGGCCGTCGCGGCTCACGGCGGTGTGGTTGGTGATGAGGCCGGCGCGCTTCCCCCGCACCAGGTGCAGCGAGTCGCGCAGCAGCACCTCCGCGCCCGGACGCACCACGCGCGGCGGCTCGGGCTCGGGCGCCGGGTCGGCGGGGATGAAGAGGGTAGGCCGCTCCTGCGCCGGCGGGGCGTCGGGGGCGGGCGTCGCGGGGACGCAGGCGGCGAGGGCGACGAGCGGGGCGAGAGCGCGCAGGCGGCGCCCGCCGGGGAGGCGGTGGCTCATGGCACTTCGTGGATGCGGGGTGAAGCGGAGGCTGCGGTGGACCGGAGCGGGAACGGGGAGCAGGCCGGCCGTGTCCCCGGGAGGTGCTACACGGCCGGCTCCGAAAAGATGCAGCGCGGGGTCACGCGCCCGCGCAGCGGGCGCAGACGCAGCGGCGGCCGCGCTCCTCCTCGGGGAGGCGCGCCAGGGTCTCCGGCGCGACGCGCGCGGCGGAGCACCAGCACCCCTCCACTCCGCCTCCCGGCGCGGCCGCCCCGGCGGACCGCTGCCCCCTCTGCGGGGACGCCAACGCCTGCGCCATGGCCGCGCC
>DATABU010000395.1:0-7763 GCA_036259415.1 Longimicrobiaceae bacterium | reverse complement strand
ACGATCGCCCCGGGCGACGTCTCCATGCGGACGGCGGCCCGCGTCTCCGGCCCGACGCCGTGGGCCCTGAGCCGGTCCGCCAGCTCCGCGGAGCGCGCCTCCAGCTCGGCGTAGGTGAGCCGGACGTCGCCCTGCGCGACCGCCACGGCGGCGGGGGCGAGACGGGCCTGCTCCGCGACGCGCAGGTGGACGGGGCACCCGTCGTCCTGGAGCGGCGGGCCCGCGCTCCACTCCGCCAGCAGCCGCTCCCGCTCCGCGGCCGGGAGCAGGGGGAGGTCGGCGAGGCGGGCGCCGGGGTCGCGCGCCATCCCCTCCAGCAGCGTCGCCATGCCGTCCAGCAGCCGCCCGACCGCGGCGTCGTCGTGGCGGCCGGCGTCGAAGAGCGCGCGCAGTGCGAGGGCTTCGCCAGGAGTGGCGAGCAGGGCGAAGGGGTAGTTGGAGCGCTCCGCCACGCGCGCGCCGAGCAGCTCCAGCCCGGCCCCCTCCACCGCGCCCGCGGACGCGGGGTAGCTCTCGAACACCAGCACGTGCTCGAAGAGCGGCGTCCCGCGGGGGAGCCCGCTCCAGCGCTGGACCTCCACCAGCGGGGCGTGCTCGTGCTCCCGCGTCTCCGCCTGGCGCGCCTGGATCCCCTCCAGCCAGCCGAGCAGCGGCGCACCGGCGGGGACGCGGACGCGGACGGGGAGCGTGTTGATGAAGAGGCCGACGCGCGTCTCCATCCCCGCCAGCTCCGCCCCCCGCCCGGAGACGGTCGCCCCGAAGACCACGTCCTCGCCCGAGCAGCGCCCGAGCAGGAGCGCCCAGGCGCCCTGGACCAGCGTGTTCAGCGTCAGCCGGTGCCTGCGCGCGAGCCCCCGCAGCGCGTACGTGGCCGCGGCCGGAAGCGTCCGCTCGCGCGCGCCCTGCGGCCCCGCTCGCCGCCCGCCGCCCGCTCGATCCCCAGCGGGGTGGGCCCGCGGACGCCGTCCAGCTCTCCCCGCCAGAACGTCTCGGCCGCCGCGGGGTCGCGCGCCCGCAGCCAGGCGACGAAGTCGCGGTAGGGGAGCGGGTGCGGCAGCTCCGGCTCGCGGCCCCCGTGGAGCGCGGCGTACGCGGCGAACACCTCGCCCAGCACCAGGGGGACGGACCAGCCGTCGAGGACGACGTGGTGGTGCGTCCAGACCAGGTGCCGCTCCGCGTCACCGGTGCGGACCAGGGCGACGCGCGACGGCGGCTCCGCGCGGAGGTCGAACCCGCGCTCCCGGTCCGCCGCGAGCAGGTCGTCCAGCGCGTGCGGACGCCCGCTCCGGCAGTCGTGCTCCGTGAAGGGGACTGCCGTGCGCCGGAGGACCACCTGCGCCGGCTCTCCGCCGGGGCGGAGGACGAACACCGTCCGCAGCGCCGGGTGCCGCTCCGCCACGAGCCCCCAGGCGCGGCGGAGGAGCCCCGGGTCGAGCGGCCCCGCCAGCCGGTAGGCGAACTGCCCCAGGTAGGTGGCCGGGTCGGCCGATTCCAGCGAGTGGAAGAGGATCCCCTGCTGGAGCGGCGTGAGCGGGTAGGCGTCCTCGACCTCCGCCGCGCCGAACGGGGCGAGGAGCCGGTCCAGCTCCTCCTGCCCCGCGTCGAGGAGCGGGAAGTCCGACGGGGTGGCGCCGCCCGCGCCCGGGGCGGTGCAGTGCGCCACGATCTCCCGCAGCGCGGCGACCCAGGCGCCGGCCAGCCGCTCCACAGTCTCCGGGCGGTGCACCGCCTCCGAGTACGTCCACGACGCCTGGAGCCGGTCGCCCGCGACGCCGGCGTTCACTTCCAGCAGGTGGCGGCGCGGGTTGGCCGCCGCGCGCGCCGGGCCCGCCGACTCCGCGGCGGGCCGGAAGAGCCCGTCCGCCCCGCCCGCGTCGAACCGCCCCAGGTAGTTGAACGCGACCTCCGGCCGCGGAAGGGCGGCGAGGCGCGCGCGGGTGGTCTCGTCCGCCAGCCAGCGCAGCAGGCCGAAGCCGATCCCCTTCCCCGGCACCGCGCGCAGCCGCTCCTTCACCGACTTCAGCAGCTCGCCGGGGCCGGCGGCCGGGTCGGCGTCCAGCCGCACGGGGTAGATGGAGGTGAACCAGCCGACGGTGCGCGACAGGTCCACGTCCTCCCACAGCGGCTCGCGGCCGTGCCCCTCCAGGTCGACAAGGACCGAGTCCGCGCCCGTCCACCCCCCGAGCGCGCGGGCGAGCGCGGCGAGGAGCGCGTCGTCGATGCGCGTGCGGTACGCCGCGGGGACGTCCCGCAGCAGCGCGCGCGTCTCCTCCCCGGACAGCTCCACGGTGACGGTGCGCGCCCGTCCCTCCGTGTTCTCCCCTCCGGGGTGGTCGGCGGGGAGCGGCGGCACGGCCCCGCCCTCCAGCCAGAACGGCAGCTCCGCCTCCACCGCCGCCGACCGCGCGTGCTCCTCCAGCCGCCGCGCCCAGCCGCGGAAGGAGGTGGTCTTCGGTGGGAGCGGCAGCCCGGAGCAGGCGCGCTCCAGGTCCTCCAGGAGGATGCGCCAGGAGACGCCGTCCACCGCCAGGTGGTGGACGACGAGGAGGAGTCTGCCGGCCCTGCCGGCGCCCGGGTCCAGGTGCACCGCCCGCAGCAGCGGTCCCGCCGCCGGGTCGAGGCTCGCCTGGGCCTCCGCCGCGGCGCGCTCGACCTCCGCGGCGAGCCGCGCGTCGCCCACCGCCGAGAGGTACACGCGGCAGAAGGGCGCCGTCCCGTCCCACGGGGCGACCTCCTGCCGCCGGGCGCCGCCCTCGCGGCGGAAGCGGAGCCGCAGCGCGTCGTGGTGGCGCAGCAGCCCGCCGACGGCGCGCTCCAGCACGTCCGGGTCGATCGGCCGCGCCACCTCCAGCAGGAGCGCCTGGTTCCAGTGCTGCGGCTCGGGCAGCTCCTGGTCCCAGAACCAGCGCTGCACCGGCGTCAGCGGCGCCTCGCCCGTGACCTCTCCCTGCTCCGCCTCCGCCGCGGCGGAGGTGTCCGCGACGGCGGCCAGCGCGGCGACGGTCTGGTGCTGGAAGACCTGCCACGGCGCGATCCGCACGCCCGCGGCGGCGGCCCGGGAGACCATCTGGATGGAGAGGATGCTGTCCCCGCCCAGGGCGAAGAAGCTCTCCCGCACCCCGACGCGGTCCAGCCGGAGCAGGTCGCGCCAGACGCGGGCGAGCGCCGCTTCCTTCTCCGTGCGGGGCGCGACGTACTCCTCCCGCGCGTCCGGCTCCGGGGCCGGCAGCGCACGGCGGTCCAGCTTCCCGCTAGGGGTGAGCGGCAGCGCGTCCAGCTCCACCAGCGCCGCCGGCACCATGTACTCCGGCACCGCCGCGCCGAGGCGCGCCCGCAGCTCCTCCCGGTCGAGCCGCGCACCCTCCGCCGCGACGACGTACCCGACCAGCCGCAGCCCGCCCGGCCCGTCCTCGCGCGCGACGACGGCGGCCTCGCGCACCCCCGCCTGCCGCAGCAGCGCCGACTCGACCTCCCCCGGCTCGATGCGGAACCCGCGCACCTTCACCTGCTCGTCCACCCGCCCCAGGTACTCCACCTCCCCCGTGCCCAGCCACCGCCCCCGGTCCCCCGTCCGGTACAGACGCCCTCCCGCCTCCGCGCCGTACGGGTCCGGCACGAACCGCTCCGCCGTCAGCTCCGGCCGCCCCAGGTAGCCCCGCCCCACCTGCACCCCCCCGATGTACAGCTCCCCCGGCACGCCCACCGGCGCCTCCCCCATCCCCCCCTCCAGCACGTGGATGCGCGTGTTCGCCACCGGCCGCCCGATCGGCACCACCGCCCGCCCCCGCTCGCACGCGTGGTGCGTCACGTCCACCGCCGCCTCCGTCGGGCCGTACAGGTTGTGCAGCTCCGCCCCGGGCAGCCGCGCGAAGAAGCGCTCGCGCAGCTCCGCCCCCAGCGCCTCCCCGCTGCACACCACCCGCCGCACCGTGCCGCAGCGCGCCGGCTCCCCCGCGTCCAGGAACGCCTGGAGCATGGAGGGGACGAAGTGCAGGGTCGTGACCCCCTCGCGCTCGATCAGCTCCGAGAGGTAGGCCGGGTCGCGGTGCCCCCCCGGCCGCGCCAGCACCAGGCGCGCCCCGGTGATCAGCGGCCAGAAGAGCTCCCACACCGAGACGTCGAAGCTGAAGGGCGTCTTCTGGAGCACCACGTCGTCCTGCGTGAGGCCGTAGCGGCGCTGCATCCAGAGCAGGCGGTTGACCACGCCGCGGTGCTCGTTCATCGCCCCCTTGGGCCGCCCCGTGGAGCCGGAGGTGTAGATGACGTAGGCGAGCGTGGAAGGCCCCCGCCCCAACCCTTCCCCTCCTGCCGGGGAAGGGGCCGGGGGAAGGGGGGTCCCGTCCAGCACCAGCGCCGCCCCCGAATCCGCCGCCATGTACTCCAGGCGCTCGGCCGGGTAGTCCGGGTCCAGCGGCACGTAGGCGCCGCCCGCCTTGAGCACCCCCAGCAGGGCGACCACCAGCTCCGGCGAGCGCTCCAGGCGCACCCCCACGCGCACCTCCGGGCCGACGCCGCGGCCGCGCAGCTCGGCGGCCAGGAGGGCGGCGCGCGCGTCCAGCTCGGCGTAGGTGAGCGTGCGGCCCTCGCAGGCGAGGGCAACCGCGTGCGGGGTGCGCGCGGCCTGCGCCTCGAACAGGCCGTGCAGCGTGGCGTCGGCGCCGTCGAGGGCGACCGCGGTGTCGTTCCACGCGGCGAGCTGCGCCCGCTCCTCGCCGGTGAGGAAGGTGACGGAGCGGAGCGGGAGCGGGGGTTCGGCGAGGACGGCGTCGAGCAGCGTCGCGAGGTGCCGGGCCATGCGCTCCGCCGTAGCGGCGTCGAACAGGTCCGTCGCGTACTCCAGCGACGCGCGGAGTCCGTCCCCGTCCGGAGCCACCTCCAGCGTCAGGTCGAACTTGGCGGTGGCGCGCTCGGCGCCGTCCTGCGCGCGGACCTCGATCCCGGGGAGGAGCAGCGGCGCCGCGGAGGGGGCGTTCTGGAGGACGAAGGCGGCCTGGAACACCGGCGTCCGGCTCCGGTCGCGCTCCGGCTGGAGCTCGTCCACCAGGCGCTCGAAGGGGAGATCCTGGTGCGCCCAGGCGTCCAGCGCGTCCTCGCGGACGCGGGCCAGCAGGTCGGCGAAGGAGCCGGCCGCGTCCACGTCGGCGCGGAGGGCCAGGGTGTTGACGAAGAAGCCGATCAGCCCCTCCGTCTCCGCGCGCTGCCGGCTCGCCACCGGCGTCCCCACGACCACCGTCTCCTGCCCGGACCAGCGCGAAAGGAGCAGCTGCCACGCGGCCAGCAGCACCATGAACGGCGTAGCGCCGCGCTCCGCGGCCAGCGCGTCCACCCGCTCCGCCGTCTCGCGGGGGATGCGGAACGCGTGCAGCGCGCCGCGGTCGCCGCGCACGGGCGGCCGGGGACGGTCCGTCGGCAGGTCGAGGGCGCGCGGCGCATCTCCCAGCCGGCCGCGCCAGAACGCGAGCTGCCGCTCCAGCGCCTCGCCCCGCAGCCACTCCCGCTGCCAGGCGGCGAAGTCCGCGTACTGCACCGGCGGCTCCGGCAGTCCGGCGTCCTCCCCCCGCACCCGCGCCGCGTAGAGCGCGGACAGCTCGCGCACCAGCACGCCCACCGACCACTCGTCGCCCACCGCGTGGTGCATGGCGACGGAGAGCACGTGCTCGCCGGGGGCGAGCCGCAGCAGCAGCGCCCGGAAGAGCGGCCCGCGCTCCAGGTCGAACGGCGCCGCGGACCCGGCCGCCACCCGGCGCCTCGCCTCCGCCTCCCGCTCTCCCTCCGGGAGCGCCGACAGGTCAGCCGCAGCCGGCCGCCAGCCCTCCGCGCCGCCGACCACCTGCGCGGGGACGCCGTCCACGGTGCGGAAGGTCGTCCGCAGCGCCTCGTGGCGCCGCACGACCTCGCCCAGGCTCCAGGCGAGCGCGGCGGCGTCCAGACGGCCCGAGAGCCGCAGCGCGCCCGCCATGACGTACGCCGCCCCGCCCGGCGCGAGCTGCTCCAGGAACCAGAGCCGCTCCTGCGCGAACGAGAGCGGGAGCGGTCCGTCGCGCGGTACGCGGCGGAGCGGCGGCGGGGCGGACGCGTCGCCCGAGCGGATGCGGCGGACGCGCTCGGCGAAGGCGTCCAGGCGCGGCGCGTCGAACACCGCCCGCAGCGGCACCTCGACCCCGAGCGCCTGCCGCAGCCGCGAGACCACCTGCATCGCCAGGAGCGAATGCCCGCCCAGCGCGAAGAACCCGTCGGTCGCGCCCACCCGCTCCACGCCCAGCACCGCGCTCCACGCGCGCGCCACGATCTCCTCCTCCGGCGTGCGCGGGGGGACGTGCGCCTCCCCCGACCCGGAGAGCGCCACCTCCAGCGCGGCCAGCGCGCGGCGGTCCGTCTTCCCGTTGGGCGTGCGCGGGAGCGCCTCCAGCGCCAGGAACGCGGAGGGCACCATGTGCTCCGGCAGACGCTCGCGGAGCCAGTCGCGCAGCCCCGCCGGCACGCCGCTCCCGGCCAGGTACGCCACCAGCCGGGCATGCCCCGAACCGTCCTCCCGCGCCACCACGGCGGCCTCCGCCACCTCGGGGTGCAGCGCGAGCGCCGCCTCCACTTCGCCCGGCTCCACGCGGAAGCCGCGCACCTTCACCTGCTGGTCCGTGCGCCCCAGGTACTCCAGCGCGCCGTCGGGGCGCCGCCGCGCCAGGTCGCCCGTCCGGTACGCGCGCGCGCCCGACTCCCCCGCGAACGGGTCGGGGACGAACCGCTCCGCCGTCAGCCCCGGCCGGCCCAGGTAGCCCCGCGCCACCCCCTCCCCGCCGATGAGCACCTCGCCCGCGACGCCGGCCGGGACCGGCTCCAGGGCGCGGTCCAGCAGGTAGACGCGCGTGTTGGCGATCGGCCGGCCGATGGGCACCGCCCCTTCCCCGGGCTCCACGCGCTGCACCGTGGACCAGACGGTGGTCTCCGTGGGCCCGTACAGGTTCCACAGCTCGCCCACCCGCGGGAGCAGCCGGTCCGCCAGCTCCCGCGGAAGCGCCTCCCCGCCGCAGAGCGCCTTCAGCCCCGGCGCGCCCTCCCACCCGGCCTCCAGCAGCATCCGCCAGGTCGCCGGCGTCGCCTGCATGGCGGTCGCGCCGCTCGCCGCGAGCGCGTCGCGCAGCAGCGCCCCGTCCGCCGCGGTCTCCCGGTCCGCCAGCGCCACCCGCGCCCCCGTCGTGAGCGGGAGGAACAGCTCCAGGCCCGCGATGTCGAACGAGAGGGTCGTCACCGCCAGCAGCGTGTCCCCGGCCGTGAGCCCCGGCCGCGCCCGCATGGAGTCCAGGAAGTTGACGACGGCCCGGTGCGGCACGACCACGCCCTTGGGGCGGCCGGTGGAGCCGGAGGTGTAGATGACGTAGGCGGCGCCCAGGGCGCCCTCCCCCGGCTCGCTCGGGCCCGCCACCCTCCGGGAAAGGGGGCCGGGGGGAGAGGGGTCCACCCCGTCGTCCCCGATCACCAGCTTCGCCCCCGAGTCCTCCAGGACGTAGCGGACGCGGTCGGCGGGATGGGCGGGGTCCACGGGGACGTAGGCGGCCCCGGCCTTGAGCACGCCGAGCAGCGCGGCCACCATGTCGGGGCCGCGCTCCATGCGCACGGCGACGCGGTCCCCGGGGCCGGCGCCCAGCTCCACGAGCCGCCGCGCTACGGCGTCGGCGCGGCGGTCCAGCTCGCCGTAGGTGAGGGAGCGGCCGCGGAAGGTCAGCGCTACGGCATCGGGACGGCTCGCGGCCACGGCCTCGAAGCGC
>DATABU010000394.1:0-5153 GCA_036259415.1 Longimicrobiaceae bacterium | reverse complement strand
CGTGGTGCTCAACCACGGACACGTGCAGCAGATCGCCGCGCCGCTGGAGCTGTACGACCACCCCGCCAACCGGTTCGTCGCCGGCTTCATCGGCAGCCCGGCCATGAACTTCTTCGAGGGGACGGTGGGCCGGGACGACGGGGCGGAGTTCCGCGCCGCGGGCGACGCCTTCCGGCTCCCCCTCTCCGCCGAGTGGGCCGAGCGCCTGCGCCCCTACGCGGGGCGCGCGGTGGTGCTGGGGATCCGCCCGGAGAGCGTGTTCGCGCAGCGCGGCCGGCCCGCGGACGCCGCCCTGGCCGAGGTGCCCTTCACCGTGCAGGGGGTGGAGCCGCTGGGGAACGAGGTCTTCCTGCACGCCGCGGCGGGCCCGCACCGGGTCACGGCGCGCGTGGCCCCGCAGCCCGTTCCCGGGCCGGGTGAGCCGCTTGCGCTGGCCTTCGACCTGGGGCGGCTCCACTTCTTCGACCCCGCGGACGAGCGCTCGCTCGCGCCGGAGATCCAGGAAGCCGCGTAGCCCCGCCGCGGGCCTGGAGGCGCGGCGGCGCACGACCCGAGCGGAACGCTCGCTCCTGCTCCGGTACCTCGGCCTCGATCTCGGCCGGGCGCCGATGAAGGCGGCTCCAGATGGCCGCAAGCGAGATCGACCATGAGGAACGGTGATACCCATTTGTGGGTATTGCCCCCATAGATAAATTCAGGTATGGTTCCGACGTTCTCCGCCTTCTGAACGCCCGGAGGAGCGACCGGCATGGCAGCACATCAGGACGCGCTGGAGCGGATGGGCTTCAAGGTCCGCAGGGGATACGTCCATCCCGACGCGCGGGGCAGGCTCACGCTCGGCTCGGCCGCTCGGAACGAGGACTACCGGGTGCTCGTCAACGACAGGGGACAGATCCTCCTGGACCCGGTCGTCCCCATTCCCGCGAGCGAAAGCTGGCTGTGGGAGAGTCCCGCGCTGCGGGCCTCCATGGAGCGCGCGCTCACCCAGGCCGCTGAGGGCGAGTTCGAGGACCTGGGCTCCTTCGCCGAGTTCGCGGACGACGACGAGTAAGCCGTGGCTTTCAGGCTCACCTTCACGCCGGAAGCCTCGTCGGTTCTCCGCGACCTCGCCGCGGAGAATCACCCGAAGTTGAAGAAGGTCCGGAAGACGCTGGGTCTGCTGGAAGCCAACCCGCGGCACCCGGGCCTCTCCACGCACGAGTTCCACTCCCTCTCCGGTCCCGCCGGGGAAAAGGTGTTCGAGGCGTACGTCGAGAACCGCACGCCCGGCGCCTGGCGGGTGTTCTGGTACTACGGACCCGATCCCGGCATGATCCGTATCCTCAACATTACCCCGCATCCGTAGCACGGCGAACGGGGGCCGGCCGCGCCTTCGCATGCCGGCCACTTGCGTTTCCGGCCACGAGAATGCTAAATCGCAAAGGCAGTCCGGTTACGCTCGCGCGCGGCTCCCCGCTGCTCCTGCTCGTAGCCGCCGCCCTTCGTCGGCTTCCAGAAATACCTGTACCCGCCGCGGATCGCCGCCTGAAGCCGCGGTGCCCCGCGCGGCCGTCGCGCCTCACCCGAACACCCTTAGCCGGAGACGCCATGCAACTGGAACGGACCAGCAGCGCCCTCCGCGCGCTCGGAGAGAGGCTGTTCGCCTTGATCGAGGACCTGGGCGGCAGACCGCCGCGCCTGCTCAAGGACGGCTGGTACTCGGCGGGCTCGGAAGCCGGCGTGTTCCTGTACCTTTACTTCGTCGAGACGCGCTCAGTGGACCGTCCCCCCCTGGTCCGCCTGTCGACGCGGTGGGATGACAGTTTTGCAGACGACCCCCGCGTCGAGCAGAAAAACAACTCGTTCGGCGAACAGGCCGCCGACACCCTCGCCCACCCTGACCACCCGGGCGAAGTCGCGTTCGCAGAGGAGTTCGTTCGACGCGCGCTCGAACTGCGTAGGCAGAACGCCCGCCGCAAGCCGGGGCGTCGAACCTGAACCGGCCGCTACTGCCTGATCCGAGATGAGAGTGGCTTCGCGCCGACCCCGGAGGTGAGCATGGCCGAGAAGCACACGGCGGACCCGTTCATGAACGCCGCCGTCGCCGAGGCGGAGGCGGGCGCCGCGGAGGGCGGCATCCCCATCGGGTCGGTGCTGGTCCACCGCGGGGAGATCGTCGGTCGCGGCCACAACCGCCGGGTGCAGCGGGGCAGCGCCATCCTGCACGGCGAGATGGACGCCCTGGAGAACGCCGGCCGGCTCCCGGCCGCCGTGTACGCGGAGAGCGTTCTCTACACCACCCTCTCGCCCTGCGCGATGTGCTCGGGCGCGATCCTGCTCTACGGGATCCCGCGCGTCGTCGTGGGCGAGAACGCGACCTTCATGGGCGAGGAACAGCTGCTCCGCGAGCGGGGCGTCGCCGTGGTGGTCCTCCAGGACACCCGCTGCATCGAGATGATGCGCCGCTTCATCGACCGGAACCCGGGGCTCTGGAACGAGGACATCGGCGTCCCGGACGACCCCGGCTGGGCACCCGCGTGAGGGATGCGAGCCCGAAGGGGCGAGACCCGCCGGCCGTTTGGCGGGGCTCGCCTCCGTTGGGCAGCGTTGTTTGCTGCCCTACGGAGCCGCAGCCCGACCCGAGCGCCAGCGAGGGGCACGCCCAACCACGCAGTTCCAAGCAGTTCCAACGCCGCCCGCCACGAGAGCCCATCACCCGGAGCGCAGCGTGATCGCCGGGTCCACCGCGGCGGCCCGGCGCGCCGGGATCCACGCGGCGGCGGTCGCCACGGCGAGCACCCCCAGCGCCGCGATCGCCGTGACCGGCCCCACCGGGAGCGGCGGGAAGTCGGCGTCGGCCGAGAGCAGGAGGTGGACGCCGAGCAGGCTGAAGGGCAGCCCCAGCACCAGGCCGACCACGCCCAGGCGGATGCCGTCGGCGACGAACCGCCGTACGATCGTCCCGCCGGGCGCACCCACCGCCATGCGAACCGCGATCTCCCGCGTCCGCTGTCCGACGGTGAACGCCACCACCGCGTAGAGCCCGATGGCCGACAGGAGCAGCGCCACCAGGCCGGCTCCCGAGATCCCGCCCGCGGCCAGGCGGAGGTTGCGCCGCAGCTCGTCCTCGACGTCGGCGAGCGTGCGGACCTCGGCGAGCATCCCCCCGGTCTCCTCCTGCACCGCGGCCCGGACGGCGGGGAGGAGCGGCTCCGCTGCGCCGGCCGTCCGGACCAGCACCCTCCGGGGCGCCCAGCTCGTGTCCGGCGGCAGGTAGATCCGGAAGGCGTCGCCCGCCCTCCTGGCGTCGGCCAGCGGGTCCTCGATCACGCCCACCACCACCAGGGTCCGCGCGCCGGCTGCGGAGTCGCCGACCGACCGCAGCCGCCGGCCCAGGGGATCGGCGCCGGCCCAGAGCCGCCGCGCCAGCTCCGCGCCGACGACGATGGGCGCCTCGGCCGCGCCGGGCTCCGCGGAGCCCGCCTCGGCGGGCGCGAACTCCCGGCCGCGCACCACCGGGATCCCCATCGCCCCGAAGTATCCCCGGGCGGCCCGCTCCCCGGAGAGACGCACCGCCTCCTCCGGCGCGCCGGCCGCCCGGTCCGCGGGGTGGACGGCGTAGGCGCCGAGCGGCGATTCGCCCGGCCACTCGACCACCACGGCCTCCACGCCCGGCGTGTCCGGCAGCCGGTCGGTGAGCCGGCTCGCGGCGGCGCGCATCCGCACCCGCGCCTCCTCCGCGGCGGGCGTCCCCCCGGCGGGCGACACGGGGGGCTGGAGCGACACCCGGACCAGGCGGTCGGAGAGCGCGGTCGGACGAGTCGGCTGGAGGTGGCCGAGCACGATCAGCAGCACCACGGCCAGGAGGACGATCAGCGGCTGGGTGAACGTGACCTGCGCCACGACCAGGCCGCGCTGCAGCCGGCCGCGCGCCGCGGCGACGCCGGCGGCGGAGTCCCGCAGCACGCTCGCGAGGGCGAGGCGCGTGGCGTGCAGCGCGGGGGAGAGCCCGAAGCCCACGCCCACGGCCAGGGCGACGCCGAAGGTGAAGGCGGTCGCGGGCCAGGTGATCCCCACCTCGAAGGGGAGCCCCGGGATCAGCCGGGTCACGGTCCTCAGCACCAGCCAGACGACGCCGAGCGCCGCCGCGCCCGCGGCGGAGGCGAGCAGGGCGCTCTCGGTGAGCAGCTGCCGGACGAGCCGGGACCGCGCGGCGCCCAGCGAGAGGCGGACGGCGATCTCGTGCCGCCTCGCGGTGGCCAGGCCGGTCAGGAGCGCGCTCGCGTTGGTGCAGGCCACCAGCAGGACCAGCAGCCCCAGCAGGCCCACCAGGAGCGTCATCAGCCACACGTCCCGGTCGAACATGGGGTCGCCGCTCACGGCGAGGAGCGGGACCACGTCCACGGTCGGGTCGGTCGCGCGGAGCTGCGGGTCGGCGGCGGCCGTCCGGGCGGCGACCACCCGGACGGCCGCCGACGCCGTCTCCAGGCCCACCCCCGGGCGCAGGCGGGCCGCCGCCCGGAACGCGTCGGCCTGCCCCGGCAGCAGCAGCCGCCGCGCGGAGAGCGGGATCCACAGCCGGATGCTGCTGTACGGCACCGAAACGCCGTTGAACCGCTCCGGCGCCACGCCCACGATGGTGACGGGGACGCCGTTCACGGTGACGGCGGAGCCGAGCACGGCGGGGCTGCCGGCGAAGAGGCGCTCCCAGGTTGCGTGGCCGATCACGGCGACCGCCGCCGGGCCGGCGCCCTCGGCCGCGGGGAGGCCGGCGCCCAGCGCCGGGCGCAGGCCCAGCACGGAGAAGTAGCTCTCCGTCACGAAGGTGACGCTCGCCTCCAGGGTCCGCCGCTCGGCGTCGCCGTCCAGCACCAGCGGAAGCCTCGCGTCCGTCCACCCTGCCACGGCCGCGAAGGGGCCCGTCAGCTCCCGGTAGCCCCGGAGCTCCTCCTCGGAGAAGCCACGGTGCCCGCGCCCGTCCACCCCGGCGCCCTGGCTCCCCCGGATGCGGACGAGGTCGGCCTGGCGGGTCATCCCCGGCGGCGGCTGCACCGCATACGAGTGGACGTAGGAGAACAGCAGGGTGGCGATGCTCATCCCGCCGACCAGCACCACGAACATGGTGAGCGTGGTCCACGGCGTGCGCGCGAAGTGGCGCAGCGCGAAGCGGCAGT
>DATABU010000393.1:0-4184 GCA_036259415.1 Longimicrobiaceae bacterium | reverse complement strand
GCGCTGGCTGGACCCCGCGCAGAGCCCCGTGCTGGTGCAGCTCCCCCGCGCCGAGTACGAGGCCCGCCGCACCGCCTGGGGGCTCCCGGTGTCGTAGCCGTCCGGCGCCGGCTGCCGGAACGCGAGGGGGCGCGGACCGGGTCCGCGCCCCCTCGCGCTCCCCGTGGCATTCGCGCAGCCGGGCGCTACGGCAGCCCCCAGGCGAGGCGGCGCGCCTCGTACTCGGCGCGGGGGAGCTGCACCAGCACGGGGGCGAGCGCCGGGTCCAGCCAGCGCAGCGTCTCGGCCATTGCGGTCTCGGCCATGGCGGTGCAGCCGGCGGTCCCCTGGCGCGGGCCCCGCCACACGTGGAGGAAGATGCAGGAGCCGTCGCCCGGGCGCGTCTGCGCGCCCCAGTTGTGCTCCACGATGGCGCCCAGCTTGTACTGGTCGTCGTCCAGCCGCATCCGCTCCACCCGGCCCGTCCAGTCCTTCTGGACCGTGGCGCTGTCCACCACCCGGTTGTAGTGGGCTGAGGCCACGTCGTCCACGCAGCGGTGGCTCTCGCTGGAGCGGATGTACGGGAGGCGGATCCAGCGCACCGCCGAGGCCGAGGCGTACCCGAACGCCGAGCCGATGCGGAACGCCCCCGCCGGGGCGCGGCCGTCGCCCTCGCGCTTGACGGGGTCCGCGGCGGCCGGACGCACCTCGTGCAGCCCCCTCCCCCACCCCATCCCGCTCCGGCCGACGACCACCGCGACGGGCGCGCCCACCGGGCGCCACGCGCCCCCCGGGTAGGCCCGCTCGTAGCGGCGGAGGGTGCCCGGGACGCTGTCCCACCCGGCGGTGGTCACCAGCAGGAGCTGACGCGTGCCGTCCAGCGGCGCGGCCCGCCGGACGCTCTGCGCGGCAGGGACGGCGTCCGGGTGGGCGCCCAGCAGCGCGGCCAGCGCGAGCGCGGCCGGGAGGAGGATCCTTCGCATGTTCGGGGTCGTTCGGGGCACTGCGGGGAGGAAGGGGGAGGAGGCGCGATCCCTCGCTATCGCTCGCGCCTCATCTCCCGGGCGGCGCGCCGGAGCGCCAGCAGCACGTCGTCGCCGTAGGCGATCCCCCCGCCGATGCGGATCTCCGCGGCGCTGGGGATGGCGTCCTCCAGGTGCTCCAGGGCGCGCCAGATCATCCCCGCGCGGCCCTCGCCCCGGGTGCGGGGGTTGGCGGCGGCCCTGCGGCGCGCCACCCGCGACTCGGCCAGCCACTCGCGCCCGGCTTCGGTGACGTGCACCCAGCCGTCGCGCTGGACGAGCAGCCCCCGCTCCAGCAGCGGGCGGGTGACCCGGCCGTCCAGGTGGTCGGCGAGCGCCGGCGCGTTGCGCCGCGCGAGCGACCAGATGAGGTCCTGCTGCGCGTCGCTCAGCGACGAGGTGTCCTCGTCCTCCTCCAGCACCCGCTCGCCGGGGGAGACCCGCAGGAGCACGCGCGCCGCGGCCGTGGGGATCACGTGCCCGTTGCGGACCACCACCAGCTTGAGCGCGCGCAGGGGCCGGAGCACCCGCCCGTCCACCTCGTCCGCCGCGACGGGCTTGCCGGCGGCCAGCAGCTCGCGCAGGAGCTGCTCCTGGTGGGGCTTCAGATTCGGGTTCGACATGGGATCGCGGGACCGGGAAGTACAGCCGTCGTGCTAAGTTGGCGATTCCTACCCCGGGTGCGCAAGGCGGTTCGCCCCCGCCTCACTCCTCCACCACCGGGTCGATGCGGTCCTCGTCCGTGTCGATGGCGCGCTCCACCCAGAGCACCTCGACCACCGTCCAGAAGAAGAGCGTGAGCGGGATCGCCAGCAGGATCCCCAGGAAGCCGAAGACGCTCCCGAAGAACACCAGGGCGAAGAGGGTGACGAAGGGGTGCAGCTCCGCGGCCTGCGACATCGCCCAGGGGGTGATGACGTTGCTCTCGATCTGCTGGATGGCGAGGGCGGCGAGCGCCGTCCAGAGCGCCAGCCGCGGCTCCTCCAGGAAGGCCACCGCCGTGGCCGTACCCCCTCCCACCCAGGGCCCCACCAGCGGGATGAACTCCGTCACGCCGGCGAACAGCCCCAGGAGCAGCGCGTTGGGCACCCCGATCAGCCAGTAGGCGAGGGTGCTGAGCGCGCCCACGGCCACCATGGCGATCAGCGTCCCCTTGAGCCACCCCACCAGCCGCACGCCCAGCAGCTCCAGCATGCGCCGGTACGCCGCGCGCCGGTCGCGGGGGACGGCGCGTAGCACGGGGGTCAGCAGCCGCTCGTTGGGCTTGGCGACCGCGAACAGCCCGCCGAAGAGGATCAGGAGCGGGACGAAGAGGATCTCCAGGAGCCCCGTCGCCCGTCCGAGGAAGCCGCCGCCGTCGCCGGAGGTGGACAGGAAGGCGTCGCGGAAGTACTCCTGCACCTCCGGACCGACCAGCGTCACGTTCAGCCCCGTGTTGGCTTGCACCCAGCGCTCCGTCTGCTGGAGCAGCGCGCTGAACTCCGGCACCCGCCCCACGATGTTGCGCACCTGCGAGACCAGCGCCGGGATCCCGACCCAGAGCACCGTGGCGATGCCGCCGAAGATCAGCAGCCCCAGGGCCGCGGTGACCCACTTCCGCTCCAGCGGGAGCCGGCTCACCAGGGAGTTCAGGAGGACCGCCACGATGGCGGCCGCGAAGAGGAGGAGCAGCCCGTAGCTGATTTCCTGGAAGAAGCGGTAGAGCAGGGCCAGCAGGAAGAGCAGCCCCGCCGTTTTGTACAGGTGCTCCGGGCGCAGGTAGACCGCGCCGCCGGGCTCGGGCGGCGCGGCCGCGGCGCCGGGCGGCGTGTCGGGCTCGCCGGACGGATCGGGGTGCCGCTCCTTGGGTTCGGCCATGGGGTCGCTCCGGTCCGGGCGGTGGGGTGCGTTCCGGAGCGAGGGGGGCAAGTCCCGCACCAGCCGCCGTCCGCGCCGCCGCGGAAAGCGGGAGGGGGCCCACCCGATCCGTCCGGGTGGACCCCCTCGCTCCGCCCCCGCGGGCGCGACCTCAGGCCGGCGGGTCGCCCAGGATGCGCCGGACCTCGCCCACCACCTGCCGGGGGTCGACCGGCTTGGCGAGGATCCCCTGCGCCCCCACCTCGGCCGCCATCGCCGCCAGGTCGCCGACCACCGAGGCGGTGAAGAAGAGGACCGGGACCGCCGCGGTGCGCGGGTCGGCCCGCAGCGCCCGGCAGACCGCGACGCCGTCCATCCGCGGCATGGCGATGTCCAGGAGCACCAGGTCCGGCGGCGCCGCCGTGGCGTCGGCGAGCGCCTCGGCGCCGTCCGCCGCCTCGCGGACGTCGAAGCCCAGGTGCATGAGCATGGCGCACTGGATCTTCCGCTCGTCCTCCTGGTCGTCCACCACCAGGACGGTCCGCCGCGCCTCAGCCACGGCGGCGCCGGGCCCGGCTAGTCTTCATCCTCGTCTTCTTCGAAGCCCTCGAAGCCGCCGCCCTCCTCCTCGATGAGTTCGGTGAGCTGCGCCCCCCAGGAGCTCTCCATCATGCGCCGGACCCGCGGGAAGCGCTGGATCACCTCCGCCATCTCCGGGGTGACGAACAGCTCCGTCACGTCCTGGCGCTCGTAGCCGCCCTCCTCGTCCAGGAACGACTTCAGCTCCTCGATCAGGTCCTGCAGGTCGCTCAGCAGCTCGCTCGGGAAGTGCCCCGCGTCCAGCGCCACGGCCGATTCCACCCACTCGTGGACCTGCGAGACGAGCCCGTCGAACCGCTCGTCAGCCTGTGCGCTCTTCATCCGCATCCATCTCCTGGTTCACGAGTTCTCCTGGGCCGCCACCGCCGGCCGGAGGAGTGTGGGAGGCGGCGCGGGAAAACGCAACCCTCATGCCTCCCACCCCCGCGGCGGGGGTGTCCGGTTGTGGGACGGCGATTCCCACAGACGGGCAGGGCAGCGGCCCGCCACCCGCCGCACGCCGCACACAACCCGCACGCACGCAACACCTTACGCCGACGCACGGACCGGCACGCTCCTTGTCTTATGGAGGCGCACCGCGGCGGCTCCCGGCCGCCCTCCCTCCCATGAACGCACCCCGCCCGGAGACGGACGATGCAGGACTTCAACCTGGACCTCACCTCGATCGCCGCCATCTGGATGGGCGGCTCCGTGCTCATGGTCGCGCTGGCCGGGATCACCGCCCGCTGGGGGCTGGTGCCGCTCCTC
>DATABU010000392.1:0-2779 GCA_036259415.1 Longimicrobiaceae bacterium | reverse complement strand
GTGTCGTCGGCCATGTATGCTCGATGCTGGTTGAACTGATTGGGTTTGGGCGTGCCCTCGCGGGCGCTCGGGTCGGGCTGCGGCTCCGTAGGCCGGCAAACAGCGCCGGCCAACGGAGGCGAGCCCCACGATACGACTGTGGCGCTACGCAGCGCCGCTTCGCGCTCGCATCCCTCACGCAGGCTTTGGCGCGTGCCTCACCCGCAGTTCTCCCCCTCCCCCTTGCGGGGAGGGGGCCGGGGGGAGGGGGTCGCCGTGGCCGTGGCGTCCGGCGAGCCGGGTGAGGCGGCCCGGCTGCTACACCGCCGCGTGCGCGCCGGCCTCCTCGCGGTCGGGGCTGGCGAGGGTCTCGTCCAGCGTCTCGCGGGGGAGGAGCACCGTGAAGCGGCTCCCGCGGCCGGGGCGGCTCTCCACCGAGATGCGGCCGCGATGGCCGCGGATGATCCCCTCGGAGACGAACAGGCCCAGGCCCAGGCCGCGCACACCGGGCTTGGTCGTGTAGAACGCCTCGAAGATGTGCGGGAGCTGGTCCTCGGCGATCCCGCTCCCGGTGTCCTCCACCGACACCTCCACGGCGTCGGCGGCGGCGCGGGTGGCGATGCGCAGCGTGCCGCCGCCGGGCATGGCGTCCATGGCGTTGGTCACCAGGTTGGCGAGCACCTGCTGGATCCCGTCCGGGTGCGCCACCACCAGCGGCATCCCCCGCTCCAGCCAGGTCTCCACCTTCACGCCGCGTCCCGCCAGCTCGGGGCCGGCCAGCGCCAGCACGCGCTGCACGGCGGCGTTCAGGTCCATGGGCCCGGCCGCGTCGGAGAGCGGGCGGCTGTGGTCCAGCATCCGCCGCGTCAGCGAGGCCATGCGGGCCAGCTCCTCCTGCGCCAGGAGCAGGAACTCCCGGTTGGGGTCGTTCGGGTCGCCGCGCCGCTCCAGCGCCTCCAGGCAGTTCTGGATGTTGTAGATGGGGTTGTTGATCTCGTGCGAGAGCTGCGCCACCAGGCGACCCATGGCCGCCAGCTTCTCCCGGTGGATCATCTCCGCCTGGGCGGAGCGGAGCCGCGCCTCCCGCTCGGCGATCGCCGAGCGCATGTCGGCGAACGTGCGCGTCAGCACCCCGATCTCGTCCCCCGAGGGGGACGGGAGCGGGGCGCGGAAGTCCCCGCGCGCCAGCCGGGCGGAGGCTTCGGCCAGCGCCTGCGCCGGCCGCGCCACGATGCGTGCGACCACCAGCGCCAGCCCCAGCGCCAGCAGGAGGGCCACGATCCCCACTCCCAGCAGGGAGCGCACGATCCCGGTGACCACGCGGAGCTCGTTGCCGACGGGGCGGAGGAGGAGCACGGTGGCGCGGCTCCCCCGCGTGGGGAGGGAGACCACCAGGTACTGGTACGACTCTCCACCCAGCTTCCTCCGGGCGATCGTCCCCGCGCGCATCCCCCCGGGGAGGTCCAGCGCCTGCAGCTCGCGGTGCAGGCTGTCCGGGAGGGTGCTGGCGATCAGCGAGTCGCCCACCAGCAGCGCCAGGTCCGCCCCCGGGGTCACGTCCGTCTTCAGGTCCCGCAGCGCCGCGGCCCCAAGCGGCGTCCCCACCCCCACCAGCCCCACCACCCCGCTGTCGGTGAGCGCCGGGTACACGGCCAGCCGGATGGGGGCGCCTCCCCCGGTCGGCAGAGTCACGATGGTGCCGGACCCCGCGCTGCGGAGCGCCTCCAGCGCCTGCGGGTCCACCTGCGGCCCCACCAGGATCGTCCCCGTGCTGTCCGCGGCCAGCACGATGCGCCCCTCCTCCCGGTCCACGCGCCGTTGCAGGATCCGCTCGATGGCGCGCACGTCCCCCTCCGCCCAGGCGTCGTCCAGCCCGCGGGCCACCGCGCGCGCGCTGGCATCGTACAGCAGGTTCTCTCCGCGCACCCGCCAGGCGCCCGCGAGGGAGCTGTCGGAGCGGGCGAGCTCCTCGATGGCCCGCTCGTAGACGCGCTCCTCCACCGCCCGCGCGATGAGCGCCAGCGTGGGGACGACGATCAGGAGCGCCGCCCCGGCGAAGAGGAAGAAGACCTTGGTGCGGAGCGACAGCCCCCGCGAGAGTGCGCTGAACCTGGGCAACCTGGCCCCCTGTTCCGATGTTCGCGCCCGGCCTCCGGGGTGTTCACTGAACAGGCGACGCCGTTCACTGAACACCCGCGAACACTCCGAACGGGCGCCCCGAACACCCCGTCCGGAGCGCCGCAAGCTATTGAAATGTAAGGCTCCATGCGGGTTTCCGCCAAGCTTCCCGGGTCCGGCCCGCGCCCGGCACACCCGTTGCCTTAGGAAGGGCTCGTGCCGCGGCGCTCTCGCAGCGGCGAATCGGAAGACGGCGTCCGGGATCGTCCCGGGAGCGTCCGACTCGAAAAACCTCCCTGGAGGAATCCAATGCTGAAGAACCGCTTCTTCTCGATCGTCGCCGCCGCCGGGCTCGTCTCGCTCGCCGCGTGCGGCGGGGGCGAGGCCGATGCCGAGGCCGATCTGGGCGAGGGCGTGGTGACCGACACGCTGGTCGAGACGGGCACGGAGACGGTCCCGGTGGTCACCGAGGTCCCCACCGCGGACACCTCGCTCGTGGTGACCGACGCGGACACCTCCGTCGACGTGGACCGCGACACCGTCCAGGTCCCGTAAGCTCGGAGCCGGAATGCAACGGGGCCCCGCAGACCGCGGGGCCCGCTCACCCCGATCAAGGGAAACTACGATGCTGATGAAGCGCGCTTACTCGATCTTCGCCGCGGTCGCGGTCCTGGGTCTCGCC
>DATABU010000391.1:0-1914 GCA_036259415.1 Longimicrobiaceae bacterium | reverse complement strand
CGGGCGACTGCGCGGCGGCGGCGGACGCGGCGAGCAGGGCGGCGAGGGCGGCGGCGGCGCGGAGGCGGGGCAACGGGATGCGAGCGCGCGGAGGTGCGGGAGAGGGGGAGAGTGGCTGCGGGCGTGCAAATCTACACGGGCGAGCGGGATACGCCAGCCCGCCGCGGAGGGCGTGGCCGGCGCGGGTGGGGGTTTTCCCGACGCGCGGTTCGGTAGCTTTCCCTCTTACCGTCCGGTTCCTCTGGACGCATCGTGCGGGCGAACGGCGTCCGGGAATCCCGGCGCGCGAGGGGACCTCGAAACGGGAGGCGGGAGATGGCGGCTGTCCAAGACGCCGCGGTGCCCGGCGCGAGGATCGTCCTGGGGGGGCATCCCGCCCGCCCGGCGCGCCTGGTGGCGCGGCGCTACCCGGGGTGGGCGCGGCTGGCGCGGACGCTGGCCTTCCTGGTGCTCTGGGCGGTGGGCACGGTGGGGACGCTGGTCTTCACCTTCGACCCGTTCGTCGCCTCCTTCCCCTTCGTGCTGGGGGGCTCCCTCGTCTACCGGAGCTGGAAGGGGCGCTTCCGGGTGGAGGAGTTCCAGGCCGACTGCCCCCGCTGCGGCGAGGAGCTGCGCCTGGAGCCGGGGAGCCGCATCGACCTCCCCCACCCGCTGGTCTGCTACCACTGCCACCACGAGCCGGAGCTGGCGGCGTAGGCGCCGCGGCTACTGCGCGGCGGCCGGGACCGGCATCGCCGCGCGGGCCCGGCGGATCGCGTCGGCGTTGCGGTCCAGGGTGCGCACCGCGTCGGCGATGGCGCGCACCGCGCCGGCGTAGAACTCCGGCGTGACGTTCGCGACCTCGTCGGAGGGGTGGTGGTACCCGGGGTGGTCCTCCACGCCGAAGTAGACGAAGGGGATCCCGGCCGCGTGGAAGGGCCCCTGGTCGGACTGCATGGTCCAGTCGTCCTGCGGCCCGGGGACGGGCGTGTCGTGGCCCTGGAGGAGGCGGATGGCCGCGCGCCCCGCCACCTCGTCCAGGTACGGTCGCAGGAAGGGCCACTTGGAGGCCCCCGCGGCGTACAGCTCCCCCCGCTCGCTGCGGCTCACCATGTCCATGTTGACGTTCAGGACGATGGAGTCCTTCGGCACGGGCGGCGAGGCGACGAAGGCGCGCGCTCCCTGCAGGCCCGCCTCCTCCGCGTCGAACCAGGCGAAGACGACGGTGCTCCGCGGCGGGTTCGCGCGGAACCAGCGCGCCATCTCCAGGAGCGCGGCCACGCCGGAGGCGTTGTCGTCGGCGCCGTTGTAGATGGAGTCGCCCTCGGCGGGGCGCCCCACGCCCACGTGGTCGTAGTGCGCCGATACCACCAGGTAGCGGTCCGGGTCCTCCGTCCCGGTGACCTTCCCCAGCAGGTTGATCCCCCGCGCCTCGGCGCCGCCCCCGCGCGGGGTGAAGGCGAAGGGGTGCTCGTAGCCGGCGCCCACCGGCTCCAGACCCATCTCGCGCAGCTGGCCCAGCAGGTAGGCGCGCGCCCGGGCGTTCCCCGGGGTCCCCACCCGGCGCCCCTGCATGGAGTCGGCGGCTAGGACGCCCAGGTCGCGGAGCGCACGCTCCCCCTGGATCTCCGTCCCCGGCGGCGCGGCGCTCCCCCCGCCCGCGGGCGCGCACGCGCCCAGGGCGAGGAGCGGGAGGAGGATGCGGACGGTTCGGGCTCGTGTCATCGGATCTCGAAGCTGGAGGTCAGGACCGAGCGGGGGGCCCCCACCCGGCTCGCTGGATGCTCGCCACCCTCCCCCGTTCCGGGGGAGGGGCATCCCGGAGGCGGGTCGGGGCACCTCGCGGTGGGGCAGTTCCGTAGTACCCCCATCATCCTTTGCGGAGGGAGACTCGCCGGCAGTTCGGCGAGAATCCCGGAGCCGGAGCGGAGACCC
>DATABU010000390.1:0-4175 GCA_036259415.1 Longimicrobiaceae bacterium | reverse complement strand
CGACCACCGCCAGCACGCCGACGATGGCGACCAGCGCCACCATCAGCAGGCGGTCGCGGCCGCTACCCAGCGGCGCCTCCCTGCCCCGCGATGCGGCGGAGCGCGTCGTACCCCTCGCGGTCCAGCGGCCGGCCGCCGAAGGCCACCGGCTCGAAGCCGCGCAGGAAGGCGTCCAGCACCCGCGCGGCGTCCGGCTTCCCCAACGCCTCCACGCGGTAGTCGCCGGGGGTCTTGGCGGGGTCGTAGCGGAGGGCGCCGCCGGGTGCTGGACGCCTTCCTGCGCGGCTTCGAGCCGGTGGCCTTCGGCGGTCGGCCGCTGGACCGCGAGGGGTATGACGCGCTCCGCCGCATCGCGGGGCAGGGAGGCGCCGCTGGGTAGCGGCCGCGACCGCCTGCTGATGGTGGCGCTGGTCGCCATCGTCGGCGTGCTGGCGGTGGTCGCCTCTCCCGCGGGGGACGACGGCGCGGCGGACGTGCGCCCCTCCAGCTTCCACGACGGCGAGCTGGGCGCGCGGGCGCTGTACCTGGTGCTGGAGCGGGTGGGCGTCCCGGTCGACCGCCGCCTGTCCGCGTACGTGGACGCGGAGCCGCTGCCCGCGGGGCCGCTGGCGCTGGTGGCGCCGGCGCAGCCGCCCTCGCCGGCGGAGCTGGGAGCGCTGCGCGCGTGGGTGGAGGACGGGGGGACGCTGCTCTACGTCGCCCGCCCCGGCGACCCCACGCTGGAGGCACTGGGGCTGGCGCTGGTGTCGCTGGTGCCGGACTCGCTGGGCTCCGTGGGCCGCGCCCGCTGGGAGGGGCGCGCCGCCACCCCCGCGCTGCACCCCGCGGCGCGGGAGGCGGGGCCGGTGCGGGGCTTCCGCTGGGCCTTCGCGGACGGCTCCGCCGCCTGGGCCCGCCACGGCGCGGACGCGGTGTTCACCACCTCCGACGCCGAGGCCACGGTGGTGGAGCTCCGGATGGGGCGCGGCCGGGTGGTCGCCTGGAGCGACGCGGGGCCGCTGCGCAACCGCGCCCTCCGCGAGAGCGGCGCCGCGCACGCCTTCGCCCGGACGGCCGCCATTGCGATGGCTCCCGGGGACACGCTGCGCTTCGACGAGTACCACCAGGGCTACCGCGGCGACGGGAGCCCGGTCGCCGCCACCCTCCGCTTCCTGCGCGACCAGCCCGCGGGCCGCATGGCGCTCCAGCTGGGCGCGGTGGGGCTTCTCCTCCTGATGGCGGCCGGCCGGCGCTTCGGCGCGCCCATCCCCCCGCCGCCCGCCCGCCGCCGCTCGCCGCTGGAGCACGTGGACGCCCTCGCGGGGGCGTACCGGCAGGCCGGCGCCCGCGCCACCGCGCGCCGGCTCCTCCTGGCCGGGCTGGCCCGGCGGCTGGGGAGGGCGGGCCCGCGCGACGCCCGCGGCGAGGGCGAGCTGCTGGAACGGCTGGGGACGCGCCTCCCGGTGGGGCGCGAGTCCGCCGGCAGGGTGCGCGACGAGTTGCGCCGCGGCGACCGGGCCGACCTGGTGGTCCTGGCCCGCGAGGTGGACCGACTCCTTTCCGAGGTGAAGCAACGGTGAGCACGCTCTCCCCCGACTCCGCGGCCGCCGGACGCGCCGTCGAGGTCATCCACCGGCTGCGCGGCGTGGTCCTGGGGCAGGACGCCGTGCTGCGCCAGATGCTGGTGTCGCTCCTCGCAGGGGGGCACGTGCTCCTGGAGGGGGTCCCGGGGACCGCCAAGACGCTGGCGATCCGCTCCCTGTCGCTGGCGCTGGAGCTGCGCTTCGGACGGGTGCAGTTCACCCCGGACCTGATGCCAACCGACCTGGTGGGCGTCAACATGCTGGACGAGGCGCGGCGGGAGTTCGTCTACCACCCCGGCCCGGTCTTCACCGACCTGCTCCTGGCGGACGAGATCAACCGCGCCCCCGCCAAGACGCAGGCGGCGCTGCTGGAGGCCATGCAGGAGCGGCAGGTGACCGTGGACGGGGTCACCCGCCGGCTCCCCCCGGCGTTCACGGTGTTCGCCTCGCAGAACCCGGTGGAGTACGAGGGCACCTACCCGCTCCCCGAGGCGCAGCTCGACCGCTTCCTGCTCAAGGTGGTGGTCGGCTACCCGGGCGAGGAGGCGGAGCGCGCCATCCTGGACCGCTACGCCGACGGGTTCAGCGCCGACCGGACCGACACCTACGGCGTGGAGCCGGTGATGACCGCCGCGGAGCTGCTGGAGCTGCGCCGCGCGGTGGCCGCGGTGCACGTGGAGCCGGTGGTGCGCGACTACATCACACGCATCGTCCGGGCGACGCGCGAGGAGCCCACCTTCGCGCTGGGGGCCAGCCCGCGCGCGGGGGTGGCGCTCTTCCTGGCCTCCCGCGCCGAGGCGCTGCTCTCGGGGCGCGACTTCGTCACCCCGGACGACGTGAAGACGCTCGCGCTCCCCGTGCTGCGCCACCGGGTGATGCTCACCCCCGAGGCGGAGGTGGAGGGGATGGCGGCCGACGACCGCATCTCCGCCCTGCTCCAGACGCTCCCGGCGCCCAAGTAGATGCGCACCGATCGTCCCACCCCGACTCCGCGCTCGCGGCGGCTGCTCGCCCCGGCCGCGCTCCTGCTCCTGGGCGCCTGCCTCCGTCCCGCCCCGGCCGCGAACGCCCCCGCCTGCTCCCCGCCGGAGGCGCCGCTCCTGGTCGCCTTCGGGGAGATGGAGGTCGCCCCCGGCGCGGCCGACACGCTGGAGGTGTTCTCCTCCACTCACCCCGGGGCCGTGGACCCCCTTCCGGGCTCGTGCCGTCCGGTCTGGTCGCTCGGCGGCGACGCCCCCGCGACGATCGACGCGCGCAGCGGGCTCCTGCGCATCGCGCCGGACGCCCCGGACGGGGCCCGGTTCGCAGTCTCCGCCCGCGTCGGGGACCGCGTCGCCACCGCCGAGGTCCGCGTGGTGGACCCCGCGCGGAACCCGCTCGTGGGCACGTGGTCGCAGGCCGGCGAGACCCCCTGCACGGGCGCGGATAGCGCGTCCCCTCCGGCGGAGCCCGTGCGTGAGCTGCGCTTCCGGGGCGACGGGCGCTTCGGCGTGACGTGGGTGCCGTTCGAGAGCTACACCGACTACTGGGGGACGTACGACTTCGATCCGGCGAACGGGGTCCTCCGCCTCCGCGTGGAGCACGGCAACTTCGTGCCGGACGACCTGGACCTGGAGGGGCGGGCCGAGCTGGCCGGCCCCGGGGTGCTGTACCTCTCCGAGGTCTGGCTGGGCAGCCGCACGCCCGGAGCGGAGCGGGCGTGTCGCCTGACCTTCCACCGACGGGGCCGCTGAGCGCCGCCCCGGTTCCCGAGGAGACGAGCCGATGCCGATGCCGAAGAAGCTCGCCGGGCTGCTGCTCGGCATCGCGGTGCTCTGGGCGCTCAATCCGTCCGCGGAGCGGCACGGGGAGCGGTTCGCGGAGGGGTTCCGGGCGGAGCACCCGGTGCTCACCCTCTTCGGCGCCGACCGCGTCGCGCCGACGCTGCTCACGTACCGGAGCTACGGCGTGCTCTCGGCCGGGTGGGTGGGGGACGAGCTGGTCACCTTCGGCGCGGTGGGGATGGTGCACGTGCGCGGGGTGGAGATGGAGCGGCTCGGGGAGGAGGCGGCGCGGCAGGGGAGGGAGGGGGTGCGGAGCTTCCTGGAGGGTGCGCGGGCGGGGGTAGAAGCGAGGGAGTAGCGCCGGCCCGGAATCTACTGCTCTGTGCGCAGGCCGAGGTGCTTCTGGCGGGCTGCGTGCCGAACGCGGGATTGGGGCGTTGTCCCTGAACAGGGGGTCAGGGGGAATGCTGCCGGGCCGGGGCGTTTCCGATAACATTCAGGATCGGCGCGTTCTCTCCGACCGAGTGGTTATCTGGAAGGTAAGCGTTCAGTGGGGAGCCAGCAGGAGAGGTGAGGGAAAGCCGGCGCGGTGAGCCTCGATGGCGCGTGAGGTAATCGAGCAGGCCCACGCCTCGCTGACGGCACGTCTCGCCGACAGTAAGGAAACGCTCCACAATGCGCAGTCCCCGCCCGCTGCTGGAGCGGAAGTGGGTCGCACCCGCCGTGACCGCCACCCACACCCATCTGCGCTCCTTGCGCAGCCGCCAGCCAGTTTCATCCACGTTGGCCGCCGTGCCGCTGCGCACCGCAGCGCGCACCTCCCGGTAGGCGCCGAGCAGCGCCTGGCTCG
>DATABU010000389.1:0-2008 GCA_036259415.1 Longimicrobiaceae bacterium | reverse complement strand
GGCCTCCGCATACGGGCCGTCCAGCACCGTCACCCGCTCGCGACGGACCCGTACCGCCCTGGCGGCGCCTGCATCCGCGAGCATCTGCGAGTCCAGCAGCGTTCCGTCCCGCCGCAGCTCGTCGGCGTGCTGAAGGCAGGCCCGCATCATGTCGTCGGCCTCGCCCGTGGGGAGCGCCGCGGCCAGCTCCGGGTCGACGTACACGAGAAGCATGAACTGCATGTGCGCTCCTGGGTTTCACATGACTGGAAGCGAATACATGCGGCTCCGTCCGTCGAGGCGCCCAACGTTGAAGCTCCAGGCGCGAAAGCCGCCGCTGGTCCGAAAGTACGACGCGCCCTTCATCGCCTGCAAGCGCTTGTCGGCCGTTCCCGCTCTACCCTCGACCCTGCTGTCCAGGATCGGCTGACTCATCGCCCCCCCGGGGGACGGCATTCAGGCCGGTGACATCTCGACAGTCCCGTAATCGGTTGTGCATGAGAAGATTGCAGCACCATCCCCTTGCGTCGGCCGGACACCGCTGTGCGTGAACACAGGATGAGCCGAACGACACAACGGGCTGGCCTGGATGGTCGTCCAGCCAACCCGCGGCAGTCATCTGTCCCAACCTTCTCCGGGCAGCCCTGTCCGCAGTGCCGCCCGCGGCTCCCGGTCCAGCACGTCCCCCGCCGTTCAGCCCACGCTCATACAGCCAGCAGCCGTGCCCCGTCCCCCGCCAGCGCCCGCAGGCGCCGCACCTCCGCCAGCAGCAGGGGGAGGTCCTCGCGCGCACGCGCGATGAGCTCCGCGTCCGGCCGCCCCAGGGGAACGCCGATCGTGGGCTCGTCGTCCTCCTGCAGCGCGACGACGTGGAAGGTCTCCTCCGAGAACACGAAGCACCCGCCGCCGCCCAGCCGGTCCTTGCACGCCCAGGGCCCAGGCGTCGCCCGCCGCAGCCGCTCCTCGATCTCCGCGAGCCGCTCCTCCGTTGGCAGCACGTCGTCGCGCATCTCCCCCTCCAGGTTCGGTCGCCGGCCGGCGGAATCCGGCCCATCGCGCCACCAGGGGGGCGCGCTCGTCCACGGAGGGGAAGGTGGCCCGGGAAAGCATCCGTCCGCCCACGCGGCGAGACCGGGCGTGTAACGGAACGGGACGGCCGCTACCGGCGGACGGGCGGCCGGGGGAGCGCCGGCCGGCCGGGGAGGAACCAGAGCAGCGCCGCCGCCGCGTAAACCTCCCGCCCCCAGCCGAAAATGGGAGGCACCACCAGCAGCGCCAGCCAGAGCACCACCAGGAGCCCCGAGCGCGCCCGCGAGCGCCGCAGGTCGCCGGCGGCGGCCCTGCGCTCCGCCAGCGCGGTGAGGTCGCCCTGGCGCAGGCTGGCGTCCACCAGCGCGTCGTTGTGCGTCTTCTCCGCCGCGGTCAGACCCAGGCGGAAGAGCGAGCCCAGCAGCCGGGTGCCCAGCGCGACGATGCCGGCGGCGGCCAGCAGGACGAGGAGGAAGTTCTGGAGCGCGACCACGCGTACGAGCGGCACCGGTGAAGTAAACGAAGACGCGGGGCCGTGCGGACGGCCCCGCGTCGCCTGATACCCGCCCCGCCGGGAGACGGTCCGGCCGAGCGGTCAGACCGCGTCGCGGCCCAGGTCCAGGACCTCCGCCACCACCTTCTTCCTCCCCCAGCTCCGGGCCTCGGCGCAGTCGTCCACGTAGACGTCGATCTTGGGCCCCTTCACCGCTCCGCCGGTGTCCATGATGACGAACACCCCCAGCGGGCGGCCGTCGGGGCGCGAGAGCCGCACCACCGAGCCGAGCGGCAGGAACTCGGGGTCGGCCGCCGCCACCCCGTCGCGCGTCCGGATCCCCGTCCGCGTCCGGCCCTTCAGGCAGTACATGGTCGAGGTCATCTCGTGCCGCGCCGCGATCCGGAAGGCCGGGGCCGCCGGCGCGGACACGGCGGCCGGAGCGGGAGCGCGCAGGCTCTCCCGCAGCTCGCCCTTCAGCTCCGTGCCCAGGCGGAGCGGCTGCGG
>DATABU010000388.1:0-3066 GCA_036259415.1 Longimicrobiaceae bacterium | reverse complement strand
GGAGCCGCCCTCCAGGACGGCTCCCCCGCGGTGCGCGGCCCGCGGCGCGGCCGGCTCACCCCTCCTGGATGACCCAGACCTTGATCTCCGGGCGCACCTGGTAGTGCAGGCGGACGGGGACGGTGAAGACCCCCAGCGCCTTGATGGGCTCGTCCAGCTCGATGGAGCGGCGGTCCACCTCCAGCCCCATCTCCGCCAGCTTGTCGGCGATGTCGCCGCTGGTGATGGAGCCGAAGAGCTTCCCTTCCTGCCCGGCGCGCGCGTTGAAGGTGAGCGAGACCCCCTCCAGCCGCGCGGCCCGCTGGCGTGCGTCCGACAGCGTGGCCTGCTCCTTCTCCGCCCGCTGGGCCTTCTCCCGCTCGATCTGGCGGACGTTGGCGGCGCTGGCCTCGTAGGCGAGCCCCTGCGGGATGAGGTAGTTGCGGGCGTAGCCCGGCTTCACCTCGACGATCTCCCCGGCGTCGCCGAGGTTCTCCAGCCGATCTCTGAGGATGACCTGCATGATTACGACTCCTTGCGGAAAGCTTCGATCAGGTGCGGGAGGCGAGCGCGGCGCGGCGCCGGACGTCCAGCCACGTGTCCCCGATCCCCAGGAGCATCGGGACGGCGAGGACGAGCGGGTTGAGGAGCGCCATGACCACGGCTCCACCGGTAAGCAGCAGGGCCGGCAGGCCGCCCCGGACCATGAAGGTCAGGATTGCGAAACCCCGCAGCGCGTAGAGCCCCCCCATGAAGAGCAAGAGGTTGGCGCCGATGCGCGCGGGTACGGGACCGAGCGGGAGCAGGAGCAGCATGGCCCCCGCGATCGCCGCCCAGACGAGGTGGTCGTTGAAGCGGAAGGACCGGAGCGGCACGGGGTCGCCCCACCGCTCGCGCCCGCCGAGCCGGAGGAAGACCCACCAGGCCAGCGCGAGCACGGCCAGCGAGTACAGCGCCACCGTCGCCGGGAAGACCCGGAGCTGCCACTCCGCCGCCCGGGCCACCGCCGCGGCGAGCTGCTCCGCCGCCTCGGGGTCGGTGACCCCCGCCACGAACCGGTCGCGCCACCCGGTGGCGAACGCGCCGACCTGCTCGCCCACGGCCCGTTCCAGCCCGGCCCACCGCCCGCTCGCCGCGAGCACCGCCCCGAAGCCGGCCAGCGCGCCCCCGGCCGCCGCGAGCCCCCGCGCGGTGAACGACCACGCGGGGAAGCGCAGGGACAGGAGCGCGAAGAGCACGGTCAGCGCGGCGGTCCAGCCGAACACGACGAGCGCCGGGAGGCTGGACGCCGCGGGGACGGCGAAGAGCGCGACCACGGCCGCGGAGGCCAGGGCCACCAGCGGTCGCCTCGGCGGGAGCAGGAGGCCGAGCACGGCCAGCGCGAGGAACAGGAGCGGAGCGAGACCCAGCAGGAGCGACGCGGCGAGCACCGCCACGACGCCCCAGCGCGGATTCCGCGCGCCCCCGCCCCCCGCGGCGTCGTTCACGCCTCGTGCCCGGCGATGTACGGGAGCAGGGCCAGGTAGCGCGCCCGCTTGATGGCGGTCCCGACCTGGCGCTGGTGCCGCGCGCAGGTGCCGCTGATCCGGCGGGGAAGGATCTTCCCGCGCTCGGTGACGAAGCGGGACAGGGTCCGCTCGTCCTTGTAGTCCACGGTCCGCATCCCGGACTCGCAGATGGAACAGGTCTTACGCTGTGGACGCATGGTCTACTCCTCCTCCGCCTCTTCGCCTTCCTCGTCCTCGTCGCGCTTCGGCTGCGGCGGGACGGGGGAGGTGGTCAGGTCGCCCTCGTTGACGACGATCAGGTAGCGCAGCAGCTCCTCGTCGAGCGTCAGGATGCGCTCGAACTCCGGGAGCCGAACGCCGTCGGTGGTGAACTGGGTCACCACGTAGTACCCGCTCGTCTGGTCCTCGATGGGGTAGGCCAGCTGGCGGCGTCCCCAGTGGTCGAGGGCGGTGATCTCGCCGCCGTCCTCGCCCGCGATCAGCGCGTGATAGCGGGTGAGCTTCTCGTTCGCCCCTTCCTCCTCGAGGGAGGGGTGAAAGATGTACACGATCTCGTAGTCTCTCAATGTCACCTGCCTTTGGACATGAGGCCCCGCGCCGGTGCGCGCGGAGCAGGACAAAAACGAAGCTGCCCCCGCTCTTCGGGGACAGCCAGGTAATATAGCACGGCGGCGGGCTCGTCACAACCGGCGCGTCCGGGCCGATTTGACAGTCGCGGGGGCGCCGCCCAGCTTGCCGCCATGGACCCGAGCCGCTTCGCCGCCGACCCGCTTCTCGCAGACTACGCCCCCCTCGCGGAGGGGCCAGCGCGGATGCTGGTGCGCCGGGGTTACGAGGCGCACGCCGCCCTGCTGGGCCTGCGCGGGACCCCCGCGGCCGACGGCGGCTGGGCCGGCGGCGGACGGGAGCCGCACCCGGTCGTCGTCCTCCCCGGGGGCGAGCTCGCGGTGGTGCGCGCCTTCCGCCGCGGGGGGGCGGTGCGCCACCTGAACCGCGGGCGCTACTTCCTGGGCCACCGCGCCTGGGAGGAGCTGCGCGCGGCGGAGGCCGCCAGGCGCGGCGGCGTGCGCACCCCCCTCCCCCTGGCGGCCACGGAGCGGCGGGCCGCACTCGGCTACACCGCCTGGCTCGCCACGCTCCGGGTCGCGGAAGCGCGCGACGCCGCGGCCTGGCTCGGGACCGCGGAGCCCGCGCAGCGCGAGGCGATGCTGCGCGAGGCGGGGACGCAGGTGGGGCGGATGCACGCGGCGGGGGTGGCGCACCCCGACCTCAACCTCCGCAACCTGCTGGTGCGGGAGGCGGGGGACGGCGCGCCCGAGGTCCTCCTCCTGGACTGGGACCGGGCGCGCGTCCACGCGGGGCCCGTACCCGGCCGGCGGCGCGCGCGCGACCTGCGGCGCCTGGCGCGCTCCGTCCGCAAGCTGGGCTCACCCATCGACGCGGAGGGGTGGGCGGCCTTCCGGGAGGGCTACGGGGCGGGGTGGCCGCTCCCGGGCGGCTTCCTCCCGTAGCGGGCGCTCGCCCGGTCCGCCACCGCGTCGGCGGTGATGCGCTCCATCCGCCCGGGCCTGTACCCGGC
>DATABU010000387.1:0-1950 GCA_036259415.1 Longimicrobiaceae bacterium | reverse complement strand
ACCCCAGCTCTGGAGCCCAGTTTCTATTCAGGGATGCGCGCCCGGCAGGGCCGAGACCCGCAGCAGTACCGCGGGGCTCGGCGCCGTTGGACGAGGTAGTATCTCGTCCTACGGCGCGCGCAGCCCGACCCGAGCGCCAGCGAGGGGCACGCCCACCCCCAGCCGTTCTGCAAACCCGCTACTTCACGATGGTGTCGACCGTGCCGGAGGTCACCGGGTGGTAGAGCGGCCGCGCCCTCTGGTAGATGCGCCGGGCGATCGGCTCCCCCCACTCGCCCTCCGCCATGAGCGCCGTGAAGAGCGGCGCCACGAACTTGCGCCGCCCCTGGCTGGTGAGGAACTCCTCGACCACGGGCACCGCCGGCTGGTAGCGGTTGTTCACCGCCTTCACCAGCCAGGCGAAGAGGATCTCGCTGTTCCCCTGCTGCGACAGCCGGAAGGCGCGGTCCAGGTCCGCGAGACGCGCGGCGGTCAGCTCCTCCGGGAGCGCGCCCAGGAAGTGCTGCCACTCCTGCGTCGTCCACCCCTGGGTGCGGAGCTGCGCCGCCGGAGTCCCGGACGCGAAGCGCTGCGCCTCCGCCTCCACCCGCGCGAAGGCGTCCGACCGGCGCACCACGGCGTTCGCGGGAACGCCGGTCCCGTACACCCACTCCTGCAGGCCGATGCGCCGCTCCAGCGCGCTGTCGCCGCGGATCAGGTTGGCGCGCAGGTCCTCCAGGAAGCGCTCGGTGGTCATGGGCTGGAAGGCGTGCCGGTCGAAGTACGAGCGCAGGTAGGCGTCCCAGCGCTCGCGCCCCACCGCCTCCTCGATGGTGCGCAGGAAGGTGGCGCCCTTCTCGTAGGCGATCTCCGTCATCCCCGCGTCGGGGTCGCGCCCCGCCAGGTCGATGTGCAGGCGCGTGTCCGGGTGCTCACGCCCGCCGACGTCCTCCACCGTCTCCTGCAGCTCCTGCCATCCCAGGTTCGCCAGCATGGCGGCGCGCTCCGGGCCGTAGAGCGCCTCCATGATGCGGTTCTCGAAGTAGGTCGTGAACCCCTCGTTGAGCCAGAAGTCGCTCCAGGTGGCGTTGGTCACCAGGTTCCCGGACCAGGAGTGCGCCAGCTCGTGCGCCACCAGCGACACCAGCGAGCGGTCGCCCGCCAGGATGGTGGGGGTGGCGAAGGTGAGCCGCGGGTTCTCCATGCCCCCGAAGGGGAAGGAGGGCGGCAGCACCAGGATGTCGTAGCGCCCCCACCGGTAGGGCCCGTACAGCGACTCCGCCGCGGACACCATCTTCTCCAGGTCCACGAACTCGGCGGCGGCGCGGTCCAGCATCGCCGGCTCGGTGTAGACGCCGGTGCGCGGCCCCAGCGAGCGGAAGGCCAGGTCGCCCACGCCCAGCGCGATCAGGTACGGCGGCACGGGCTGGTCCAGCCGGAAGCGGAAGGCCCGGCCGCCCGGGACCGGCTCGCCCTCCGGGGTGAGCATCTCCGCGCTCATCACCGCCCGGAGCTCCTCCGGGACCACGATGCGCGCGGAGTAGGTCTGGCGGATCCCCGGGGAGTCCTGGGTCGGGATCCAGGTGCGGGTCAGGATCGCCTGGCCCTGCGAGAACAGGTACGGGTGCCGCTTCCCCGCGGTCTGCTCGGGCGAGAGCCACTGCAGCGCGCTCGCCCCGGGGCTGGTCTAGTAGCGGACCACGATCCGCCCGGTCCCCCCGGGGAGCTGCACCCGGAGCGGGGTCCCCAGGATGGAGTCGGTCTGCCCGAACGACCACTGCAGCGGCCGCCCGGAGGCGTCGGTCACCGCGTGGACGGTGAGGTCCCGGGTGTCCAGCACGATCTCGTCCGCGCCGGGGGCCGTCTGCACGTCGAGCGTCGCCGTGCCGGCGAGCTTCTTCGCGGCGAAGTCGGTGCGCAGGTCCAGGTCCACGTGCGTGACGCGGGCCTCCGCGGGGTTGGCGAAGGAGT
>DATABU010000386.1:0-2713 GCA_036259415.1 Longimicrobiaceae bacterium | reverse complement strand
GGCAAACATCGCCGGCCAACGGAGGCGAGCCCCGCAAACTGCGCGGGTCTCGCCGCTTCGCGCTCGCATCCCTCACGCAGGCGCCCAGTCCGGGCGAGCTTTTCTCCCCCTCCCCCTTGCGGGGAGGGGGCCGCGGGGAGGGGGTCGCCGGGGCCGTAGCATCCGGCGAGCCGGGTGAGGGCCTGTAATTCCGGCGGCGGGGCGCCTCAGCACCAGGGCGCGAGGAGCCGGGTCAGGTCGGCGGGGCGGTCGAGGGTCCAGTCGGGGGCGAGGGGGCGGACCTCCTCCAGGAAGCGCTCGCGCTCTCCCGGGGCGGTCTTCGGCCAGAGGGCGGCCGCCACGCGCGCGCCCGCCGCCCGCCCCGCCCGCAGGTCCCCCGCCGAGTCGCCCACGTACACGGCGTCCTCCGGCGCGGCGCCCAGCTCCCGCAGCGCGGCGAGCACCCCTTCCGGGTCGGGCTTGGGGGCGCGGACGTCGTCCTCGGTCACCACCACGTCGAAGCGGCCCAGCTCCAGCTCGGCCTGCGTGGTCTCCCAGGCGCGGCGCCCCTTGCCGGTCACCAGCCCCAGCCGCAGGCCGGCGGAGCGGAGCGCGGCCAGCATCTCCCGCACCCCGTCGTACATCCCCTCCCCCAGCGCGCCGTGCAGCGCCCGGTACTGCTCCAGCATGCGGGCGTGGCACTCGTCCGCCCGCTCGGGCCCCACCCAGTCGGCCAGGAAGCGGCGCTCCGCCGAGGGGCGCCGGGCCGCGATCTCCTCCGCCGTGGGGGCATGGCCCAGGTACGGCGAGAGGGCGCGCCGGTAGCTCTCCAGGTACAGGCGGTAGGTGTCGATGAGCGTCCCGTCCAGGTCGAAGAGGACGGTCGTTGGCGGCCGGCGTCCTGGTGCGTCCACTGTCACGAATCCCCCTCTCTCCAGCTGAGCCTTCGTGTCCGTGGAGCCGGAGCAAGATCCCAACCAGCCGGGCTACGCCCCGGATGCGTGCAGGGCGAGCGGCGCGGGGGCGGTCGCGAGCGCCCGCCGCACCTCCGCGAGCAGCTGCCCCGGGGCGAACGGCTTCTCCAGGAAACCCAGGCCGCCCACCCGGCGCGCCTGCAGGCGGACCCCCACCTCCGAGCGCACCGACAGCAGGACGGTCGGGATCTCCGCGGTGGCGGGGTCGTCGCGCAGGAGCCGCATCACCTCCACCCCGCCCGGGCCGGGGATCTCCAGGTCCAGGACCAGCGCGTCGGGACGCAGCTCGCGGGCGAGCGTCACCGCCGCCAGGCCGTCGGCCGCCTCCACCGGGCGGTACCCGTGGTGGCCCAGGAGGGTGGCATAGATGTCGCGCAGGTGCTCGTCCGCGTCGGCCACCAGGACGGTGGCGCCCCCGTCGAGGCGGATCGCTTCGCGCGGTGCGTTCGGGTCCGGTCGGGCCATGCGGGACGCCTCGGGTGCGGGAGGTCCGTGGGGAGGCTGCGCCAGTCGTTCGCCGCACCCGCGGTGAGCACCGGCCATGCCCCGGCCCGGGCGGCCGCGGCTACCGCGTTGCCCCGGACGGGCTTGGCCTTCCCCGGCCGCGCGCCGCCGGCGCGCGGGAGCGGCCTTCGCGCACCCTCAGAATGCGCCACCCCCGGCATTCTGCCAGCCAGCCACGCGGCATGGAGACCTTCTACGGCGAGGACCTCGCCCACGTCCACCACGCCGGCTTCGGCGGCTTCGCCACGGGCGCCGCTCCGGGGCTGCTCGCCATGCTGCGGAGCGCCGGGATCCCCGGCGGGCTGGTGGTGGACCTGGGGTGCGGCAGCGGCCTGTGGGCGCGCGCGCTCCTCGACGCGGGCTACTCCGTGCTGGGGGTGGACCGCTCCCCCGCCATGATCCGGGCGGCGCGCGCCGTCGCGCCGGGGGCGCGCTTCGTGGAGGCGTCGCTGCACGGGGTGGAGATCCCCCCGTGCGCCGCCGTGACCGGCATCGGCGAGGGGCTGGGCTACCTGGGGGCGGAGGACCCGCGGGACACCCTCCCCGGCCTGTTCGCGCGCGTGCACGGGGCCCTCGACCCCGGCGGCCTGCTGGTCTTCGACGTGGTGCTCCGCTCCGCGGCGAGGCCGGTGCGCTACCGGTCGGTGCGCGAGGGGGAGGGGTGGCGGGTGGAGACGGAGGTGGAGGAGGACCCGGGGGCGTCGCTCCTCACGCGGCGCATCGCCACCATGCGGAGTGTGGACGGGGACGAGCGCCGCGGCGGGGAGACGCACCGGGTGCGGACCTTCGCCCGGGCCGAGCTGGAGCGCATGCTGCGCGACGCCGGCTTCACCGTCCGCGTGCACCGCCGCTACGGCGGCATGCCGCTGGCCCCGGGGCGGCTCGCCTTCCGCGCGCGCAGGCCGCCCCGGTGACGGACCCGCCGACGCTCACCCGCGCCACGCTGCGGGAGGGGGTGCGCGCGCTGGCGGAGCGCGACCCGGGGCTGGCCGCCATCGTCGCGGCGCACGGACCACCGCCGCTCTGGGCGCGGCCGCAGGGGTTCGCGACGCTGGTGCGCATCGTCCTGGAGCAGCAGGTCTCGCTGGCCTCGGCCGGCGCCACCTGGGCCAAGCTCGAGGCCCGGCTCGGCGCGGTGACGCCGGCGGGCTTCCTCACCCTCGACGACGCGACCCTCAGGGCCTGCGGCTTCAGCCGGCAGAAGACCGCCTATGTCCGGGCGCTGGCCGCCGATCTGGAATCCGGCCGCCTCGACC
>DATABU010000385.1:0-1519 GCA_036259415.1 Longimicrobiaceae bacterium | reverse complement strand
TACCTGCGGGGCACCCGCGGACTGGCCGTGCCCGATCCCACCCCCACCGCAGTCGCCGTGTGGACGCCGACGACGCCGGACTCCCTTCCCCCGCCGGAGTCGCAGCAGCGGGAGTCGTGGGTCGCGGGCGAGGGGCGGGCGAGGGGGCTGGAGCTCTCGCTGCGCAAGCTGACCGGGCGGGTCACCGGCTCGGTGGGCTACACCCTGTCCTCGTCGGAGCTGCGGGCCGCAGGCTTCCGCTACCCGGCCCCCTGGCACCGCGGGCACTCGCTGGACGCCACCGGCCTCGTCCACCTCCTCCCCTCGCTGCGCGTGGGCGGGGCGTACACCGCGGCCAGCGGAGCGCGCTACACCCGATTCCACGACGGGGTGGCGCGGTGCGAGGCGGGCCGGGAGTGCCGCTGGGTGGTGTTCCCCACGGCGGGGATCCCGTCAGGCGAGCAGGCGCCGGCCTACCGCAGCCTGGACCTTCTCGCGGAGTGGAGCGGGCGCCTCCGAGGGTGGGAGGTGGGCGTGTACGCGCAGCTCCGCAACGCCACCGGCCGGGGCAACCCGGCGGCGTACGTCGGGCACGACCTCCAGAGCCAGGAGTGGTGCTGGCCCGCGGCGGCCGAGGTCGCGTGCGAGCCGCGCGAGCACGTGGTGCGGGGGGGGCGCTCCCACTCGCTCGACGGGCTGCGGCGGCTGCCGCTGCTGGGCGTACGGGTGGCGTTCTGATCCCGTGGACGTCGAGCGGCTCTACCGGGAGCACTCGCCGGTCCTCTTCCGCTACCTGGTGCGCTTCTCCGGGGATGCGGAAGCCGCGGCGGACGCGGTGCAGGAGGCGTTCGTCCGGCTGGTGGAGCGCCCGCCCCGGCAGGACGGCGTGCGGACCTGGCTCTTCCGCGTCGCCACCAACCTGCTGCGCGAGGGGGGCCGCACCCGGACGCGGCGGCTGCGCCTCCTGGCCGGGCGCCCGCTGGACGCGCTCCTCTCCGACCCGCCCGGCGACCCGGCCGAGGAGCTGGACCGGGACGAGCGGCGGCGGTCGGTCCGGGCCGCGCTGGAGACGCTCTCCCCGCGGGACCGCATGGCGCTGCTGATGCGCGCCGAAGGGTTCTCGCACCGGGAGATCGCGGAGGCGACCGGGACCACCACCGGCTCCGTGGGCACCATCGTCAACCGGGCGCTGGCGAAGCTGGCCGCGGCGCTCCCCCTGGACCCGGGAGGTCCCCCATGACACCGTCCACGCGGGAGGAACACGTGAGCCGGGACGACCTGCTGCGCTGGCTGGACGGGGAGTGCGCCCCGGGCGAGCGGGCCCGCATCGGCGGGCACCTGGAGAGGTGCGCCGCGTGCATGACCACCCTGGAGACCCTCCGCACCCGCTCCGAGCGGCTGGACGGCCTGCTCCGCGAGCTGGACGTGGAGCGTCCCGGGGACCACCTCCCCCGTCGGCCCCCCGCGCGCCGCGCGCCCCGCTGGAGCGCCCCCGTCCGCCGCGCCGCGGTGGTCGCCGGCCTCCTGGTGGGCGCCGCCG
>DATABU010000384.1:0-2209 GCA_036259415.1 Longimicrobiaceae bacterium | reverse complement strand
CCCGGCCCCCTCTCCCCGCAAGGGGGAGAGGGGGAGCACGGCGAACCCGGACGAGGCTGGGCGCCCGCGTGAGGGATGCGAGCGCGAAGCGGCGAGACCCGCAGCAGTATCGCGGGGCTCGCCTCCGTTAGCGGGCGTAGTCTGCCCGCTTACGGAGCCGCAGCCCGACCCGAGCGCCAGCGAGGGGCACGCCCAGACCCGCCGCGCACAACCCCGCTCCGACCGGATCCGGTATGAGCCCTCTCCCCCATCCCCACGCGCTCCAGGCCGGGCCCCGCGTCTTCATCCGCGCGCCGCGGCTGGACGACTGCGAGGAGTGGCTGGCGCTCAACCGGGCCAGCCGCCGGCTGTACCGCGGCCGGGCGGCGCCGACGCTGCGCCTCGACCAGTTCGCCGTGTGGGTGCAGCGCTGCACCGACCCCGACTTCGAGGGGTTCTTCGTCTGCCGCCGGGAGGACGGCGCCATCGTGGGGAGCGCCAGCCTCAGCCAGGTCTTCCGGGGGAACTTCCGCAGCTGCTACCTGGGATACCAGGGCGGCGCGCCCTTTGCCGGGCGGGGGTACATGACCGAGGGCGTCGGCCTGGTGCTCCGCCACGCGTTCGCCGCGCTGCGGCTGCACCGGGTGGAGGCCAACGTCCAGCCGGACAACGCCGCGTCCATCGCGCTGGTGCGGCGGCTGGGCTTCGTGCGGGAGGGGTACTCGCGCCGCTACCTGAAGATCGGCGGGCGCTGGCGCGACCACGAGCGCTGGGCGATACTGGAGGAGGACTGGCGGGCGGCGCGGCGCGCGGCCCGCCGTCCGCCGCGAATGCAACGACCCACCGGAGGAGGAGAGGACATGCCGACGAGCAACGCGAACGCCACCTGGGAAGGCGGCCTCAGGGAAGGGAAGGGGAGCTTCGAGGGGGAGAGCGGGAAGGTCGGCGGGAGCTACACCGTCGCCACCCGCTTCGGCGGGGAGCGCGGCGGGACCAACCCCGAGGAGCTGCTCGCAGCCGCGGAGGCGTCCTGCTTCAGCATGGCCCTCGCCGCCGGGCTGGAGCGGAACGGGACCCCGCCGGAGCGGGTGCACACCGAGGCCGCGTGCACGGTGGAGAAGCAGGGCGAGGGCTTCGCCATCACCGGCATGCGGCTGAGGGTGCGCGCCCGCGTCCCCGGCGTGGACGACGCCACCTTCCAGCAGCTCGCGCGGGACACGAAGGACGCCCAGAAAGGCTGCCCGGTCTCCCGCGCGCTGGCGGGCGTCCCCATCGAGGTGGAGGCCACGCTGGAGTAGCTCCGCGCGAGCCGCCGCGCTTCTCCGGGAGGCGCGGGAATGCTTCGTGCGGCGCTGGACCGTCCACGCACAACCCCAGCCCACGGGAGGGCCGCATGGACTTCATCAAGCGCATCTTCGGCACCGGCGACGGAAGCTCCTCCGACGAGGCCGCCGCGGTCCGGACGCGCCTCACGCGCGAGGAGGTCGAGGAGCGGCTGCGGAGCGGCGGGCGCTCGCTGGCCGGGGCCAACCTGTGCGACGCGGAGCTGGCCGGCGCCGACCTGCACGGGGTGGACATGACCGGGGCCGACCTTTGCGGCGCCGACTTCAGCGGGGCCGACCTGCGCGGCGCGACGCTGCGCAACGCCTCCTGCGTCCATTCCGGCTCCACGTCCCCCGCGAAGTTCGCGGGCGCGAAGCTGGCCGGGGCCGACCTCCTGGGGGTGGAGCTGACCCGCGCCGACCTGAGCGGCGCCGACCTCACCGGGGCCAACCTGTTCGAGGCCACCCTGCACAAGGCCGACCTGCGCCGCGCGGTGCTCGCGGACGCCAACCTGGACGGCGCCAACCTGCGCCACGCGCAGCTGGACGAGGCCGACCTGTCGCGCGCCGACCTGCGCACCGCAGACCTGGGGCGGGTCACCGCGCGCGGCGCGAGCTTCGCCGGCGCGACGCTCACGCGCGCCAACCTGGTGGGCGCCGTGCTGGAGGGCGCCGACCTGTCCTCCACCGACTTCTCGGAGGCCGACCTCGGCGACGCAGTCCTCCGCGGCGCCAACCTGCGCGGAGCGAAGCTGGACCGCGCCGACCTGGACGCCGCCGTGCTCGACGGCGCCGACCTGGAGGGCGTGGACCTGTCGGTCTGCCGCAACCACCTGGCCCCGCCCGCCGTGGGCTGAGGTCCGCGCCGGCCCCGGAGCACAGCGCCCCCGCCGGCAGGTGCCGGCGGG
>DATABU010000383.1:0-2990 GCA_036259415.1 Longimicrobiaceae bacterium | reverse complement strand
GGGGGGGGCGCTTCGGTTCTGTGGTTCGAGGTCCATGCGGATCGACCCGCGAGCACGCCCGCCCCCGGCAGGTGCCTGCGTGAGGGATGCGAGCGCGAAGCGGCGAGACCCACGGTCGTATCGTGGGGCTCGCCTCCGTTGGGCAGCGTTGTTTGCTGCCCTACGGAGCCGCAGCCCGACCCCGGCGCAGCCGGGGGCACGCCCGACCCGACCTGCGATCCTGGACCGGGGGTTGACCGGGGCAATATCGTTGGGCGGTGCGGTTCGCGCGTACTCTCCACAGGTCACACCGATGCTTCCGATCCTCGCGTCCGCGGGCGCGCCGTCGTTCTTCGTGGAGGTGGCGGCGCTGATCGTGGCCGGCGCCGCGGTGGCGTACGTCAGCGCGCGGCTGGGGCTGGTGCCCATCGTGGGGTTCCTGCTGGCGGGGGTCGCCATCGGGCCGTACGGGCTGGGGCTGGTGCGCGACCGGGAGCTGGTGGACGGGGCGGCGGAGGTGGGGGTGATCCTGCTGCTGTTCACCATCGGCATCGAGTTCAGCCTGGAGAAGCTCGCCCGCATCCGGCGGCTGATCCTGCTGGGCGGGGCGCTGCAGGTGGGGCTGGCGACCGCCGCGACGGCGGGGGTGCTGGCGGCGCTCGGGGTCGGCTGGCGGGCGGGGGTGTTCACCGGGTTCCTGGTGTCGCTCTCGTCCACCGCCATCGTCCTCAAGCTGCTGGGCGACCGGGGCGAGGCCGGGTCGGCGCGGGGGGAGGTGGGGCTGGCGCTGCTCATCTTCCAGGACGTCGCCATCATCGCCATGGTGCTGCTGGTGCCCATGCTGGGCGGCCAGGGCGGGGGCGCGGGCGAGGTGGCGCTCACGCTCGGGCGCGCGGCGGCGATCATCGCCGTGGTCCTGCTCGTGGCGAGGCGCGTGATGCCGCGGGTGCTGGAGGCGGTGGCGCGCACCTGCTCGCCCGAGGTGTTCCTGCTCAGCGTGATCGCCGTCTGCTTCGGGACCGCGTACCTCACCAGCCTGGCCGGGGTCAGCCTCTCGCTGGGCGCCTTCCTGGCAGGGCTGCTGGTGAGCGAGAGCCGCTTCAGCGAGCACGCCCTGGGGGAGATCCTCCCGCTGCAGATCCTCTTCAGCGCCACCTTCTTCGTCTCGGTGGGGATGCTCCTGGACCTGCAGTTCCTCCTCCGCAACCTCCCGCTGGTGGCGGCGGCGGTCGCGGCGGTGCTCCTGGTCAAGGTGGCGACCACCGCGGCGGGCGTGGCCGCGCTCGGCTACCGCCTACCCGTGGCGGCCGCTTCCGGTCTCATGCTGGCGCAGGTGGGGGAGTTCTCCTTCGTGCTGGAGCGCGCCGGGCGCGAGGTGGGGCTGGCCCCCGCGGGGCTGGCGGAGACCGGCTCGCAGGCGTTCATCGCCACCACGGTGGTGCTGATGGTGCTCACCCCCTTCCTGTCGGACGCGGGGGCGCGGCTCGCCCGGGGGATGGAGACCCGCGGGGCGGCCGCGGCGGCGCCGGACGAGGCGGAGGCGCCCCCGGAGCACCTCCCCCGCCTGGAGAACCACGTGGTGGTGGCGGGCTACGGCGACGCGGCCCGGCGGCTGGTGCGGGTGCTCCGCTCCTCGGGGGTGCCCTTCCTGGTCACCACGCTCAACCCGGCGGGCGCCGCGGAGGCGGAGGCGGACGGGATCCCGGTCCTGCGCGGCGACGCCAGCCGGCAGCGCACCCTGCTCCACGTGGGCGCCGACCGCGCCAAGGTGCTGGTGGTGGCGGACGACGACCCGGCCATGGCGGTGCGCGTCGCGGCGGTGGCGCGCTCGCTCAACCCCACGCTCCGCCTGGTGGTGCGCACTCGCTACCTGGCCGAGGCGGAGCCGCTGCGCGGCGCCGGCGCCGACACGGTGATCGCCGAGGAGGTGGAGAGCGTGGTGCAGCTCTTCGGGACCGTGCTCGCGGAGTACGCCGTCTCTCCCGATACCGTAGCGGAGTACGAGCGCGCCATCCGCGGGGCGGGGTACGCGCAGCTCCGCGCCGACGGCGGGGCGGGGGACGGGGAGGCGCCGGAGGTCGCCCCGTGCGAGCTGGGGACGGACTGCTTCGGGCTGCGGACGGTGCGGGTGCGCGAGGGCGCCGCGGCGGCCGGGCGGAGCCTGGGCGAGCTGGACCTGCGGGCGGAGCACGGGATCGAGCTTCGCGGCCTGCGCCGCGGCGGGAGCGCCGTCGCCGCGCCCGGCCAGGAGGTGGTCGTCCGCCCCGGCGACGAACTGGTGCTCTCCGGCAGCGCGGACGCCTTCCGCCGCGCCGCCGCCCTCTTCCGCACCGCCTCCGACGGAGAGGACCCGTCCGCGGCCGCCGTCCGCCCCGTGGAGCTCGTCCCGCGCGTGGGCGCCCCGGCCTGCTCCCACCTGGGCGCGGTCCGCTCCGTCCTCCCCCGAACCCCGGAGGGGTGCGAGGAGTGCCTGCGGGACGGCGACGCCTGGGTGCACCTGCGCGTCTGCATGACCTGCGGCCACGTGGGCTGCTGCGACTCCTCCCCCAACCGCCACGCCACCGCGCACTTCCACGCCAGCCGCCACCCGGTGGTCCGCTCCTTCGAACCGGGGGAGGACTGGGGCTGGTGCTACGTGGACCGGGTGACGCTCTGACGGGAGCCGACGGCCGCCCTCACCCCCGGCCCCCTCCCCCGGCCCCTCCCCCACAGGCGGGAGAGGGGAGAACGGCAGCCCATGCACGGAAGCCCGCGTGAGGGATGCGAGCCCGAAGGGGCGAGACCCACAGCAGTTCCGTGGGGCTCGCCTCCGTTGGCCGGCGTTGTTTGCCGGCCTACGGAGCCGCAGCCCGACCCGAGCGCCAGCGAGGGGCACGCCCGAACCATGCACTTTCCGTCCAACACACGGCTCACCTTGACGCAACCGGAGCCCTGGGAGACCTTTCGGGGCCGTCGACCCCGGGAACCCTGGAGCCGCAAAGAGTGAAGGCCGACACCTACGCAAAGCTGGT
>DATABU010000382.1:0-3590 GCA_036259415.1 Longimicrobiaceae bacterium | reverse complement strand
GGTGTCCCCGGACGGCGGCGAAAGGTACGCCCCGGCCCCCCGCGCAGCAACGCGCCCCCGGACGCGCGGAGGGCCCCGGCGCGTCGCGCCGGGGCCCTCCGCGCGTCCGGCGGCGCGTTGCTGCGCCGGGGGCCGGGGCGTACCTTTCGCCGCCGTCCGGGGACACCTTCTCGTGGAGGCCCATGCTCAAGGTCGGACTGACGGGGAACATCGCCGCGGGGAAGTCGAGCGTGGTGCGCGTCTGGCGCTCCATGGGCGCGGCCGTGGTGGACGCGGACGAGCTGGCGCGCCGCGCGGTGGAGCCGGGGACGCCCGCGCTGCGGCGCATCGTGGAGGCGTGGGGCTCCGGCGTGCTGGACCCCTCCGGCGCGCTGGACCGCGCCGCGCTGCGCCGCATCGTCTTCGCCGACCCGGAGGCGCGCGCGCGCCTGGAGGCGATCGTCCACCCGGCCGTGCACGCGCTGCGCGAGGAGGAGTACCGGCGCGCCGCGGAAGGCGGGGCCCCGCTGGTGGTGGCCGACGTCCCGCTCCTCTTCGAGGTGGGGATGGCGGACGAGTTCGACGTGCTGGTGCTGGTGGACGCCCCGGAGGAGGAGCGCATGCGGCGGCTGGTGGAGGACCGCGGCCTCGACCCGGAGGAGGCCGGCCGGATGATCGACGCGCAGATGCCGGCGGAGCTGAAGCGCGCCCGCGCCGACCTCGTGGTCTCCAACGCGGGGACGCGGGAGGAGCTGGAGGCCGCGGCGCGCGACGCCTGGTCCGAGCTGGCGCGGCGCGCCGAGGCGGCCCGTGGCTGAGCCCGTGCTGCTGCGCATGGACATGCACTCGCACACGCGGGCCTCGTTCGACTGCCTGTGCCCGCCGGAGCGCGTGCTGGAGACGGCCCGCGCCCGCGGCATCGACCGGCTGGTGGTGACCGACCACAACGAGGTCTCCGCCGCGCTGGAGCTGCACCGGATGGACCCGGACCGCATCCTGGTGGGAGAGGAGGTCAAGACGCGCGAGGGCGCCGACGTAATCGGCATCCTGCTCACGGAGCGGATCCCGATGGGCACCCCCGCCCGCGAGACCTGCGAGCGCATCCGCGCGCAGGGCGGGGTGGTGTACCTCCCGCACCCGTTCGACACGCGCCGCTCCGGCGGCGGCCACCTGCTGGAGCGCATCGGCGACCTGGTGGACGTGGTGGAGGCCCACAACGCCCGCACCTGGAAGCGCGGCGTCAACCTCCGCGGCGAGCGCTGGGCGCTGGACCACGGCAAGCTCCTGGGCGCCGGCTCGGACTCCCACACGCTGGGCGAGATGGGTCGCGCCTGGGTGGAGGTTCCCCCCTTCGCGCCCACGCGCGAGGGCCTGCTGGCCGCCCTCCGTGCCGGCCGCATCGGCGGCCGCGGCGTGTCCTCGCCGCTGGTGGCGGTCGCCTCCACCTACGCGAAAGCGCACAAGCTGCTCCGCCGGGGGAGGTAGCCCCGGAGAGCGGTTGCAGCTCAATAGTTCCCAAAGGATGTACCGGGGGGAGACTCGCCGGCGGTTCGGCGAGGCTCACCCCGGCTGCGGGAGACCCACAGTCGTTCCGTTGGGCTCCCGCAGCCCGCACAGGAGACCGGCGGGGCAGTTTCCGCCGGGCTCCGGAGCGGCCCACTCGACAACGCAGATGAACGACAGAGAACCGCTGGACCTGGGCTCCATCTTCCTGGGCCCCAAGGCCGAGAACGCCGAGACCTTCGAGCGCCTGCTGCTGGAAGCCTTCCGCGACCACGTCTTCTGGCGGCGGAACTTCCACCCGGAGGACGGCTTCATCATCCGCGAGACGGAGAAGCACACCCCCGCCTACGAGCACTCCATCTCCACGCTCTCGCAGGAGCTGATGGGGCTGCTGGCCGAGCTCAAGGCGGGCGTCCCCTTCTTCAGCCCGCGCTACGTCGGGCACATGTCGTCGGACCTGACCATGGCGAGCCTGGTCGGGTACTTCGCCACCATGCTCTACAACCCCAACAACGTGGCGGCCGAAGCCTCGCCGGTCACCACGCGGATGGAGCTGGAGGTGGCCGACCAGCTCGCCCGCATGATCGGCTACGACACCGGCCGGCAGTGGGGGCACCTCACCTCGGGCGGGACCGTCGCCAACTTCGAGGCGCTCTGGGTGGCCCGCAACGTCAAGTACCTCCCGGTGGAGGTGCGCTGGGCCGCGGAGGAGATGGACGCCCGCGACATCCCCGTGCGGCTCCCCGGCGGCGGCACCGCCAACCTGCTGGAGCTGGACCTCTGGCAGCTGCTGAACCTCTGCCCGGACGACACGCTGGACGCCGCGGCGGCGCTGCAGGGGTGGGTGGGCGACGTGTACCAGGCGCTCCAGGTCATGCGGCGGCACTCGCTGGCGGGCCTGGGCTACCAGGAGTTCGGCGCCCGGCTGCGCTCCCGCTTCGGCGACGCGCTCCCCTCCGGGGTGGTGCTGGTCCCCTCCACCGCGCACTACTCGTGGGAGAAGATCTGCCGCTCCCTGGGGATCGGCGCCGCGCAGCTGGTGCACGTCCCCGTGGACCGGCGCTTCCGCATGGACCCGGAGGCGTTCGAGGAGCGGGTGCGCGCGCTGGCGGAGCGGCGGGTCCCCATCATCGCGGCCGTGTCGGTGGTCGGTACCACGGAGGAGAGCGCGGTGGACCGGCTGGACCTGGTCGCCGACGCGCGCGACCGCGCGGCGCGGGAGCTGGGGGTGGCGTTTTACCTGCACGCCGACGCGGCGTGGGGCGGGTACGCCGCCACCATCACCCGCGGCGCCGACGGCGAGCGCCGCTCGTACGAGGAGACGCTGGCCGACTACGCCCCCGAGGCGTGGCCCGAGGAGGGGGTGTACCGGGCGCTGGTGGCGCTGGAGCGCACCGACTCCGTCACCATCGACCCGCACAAGCTGGGGTACATCCCCTACCCGGCGGGGGCGGTGTCCTTCCGCGACCGACGGGTGCGCGACCTGGTGGCGGTGGAGGCGCCCTACCTCTTCCACCGCGGCGCATCGGAGTGGGGGTACATCGGCCGCTTCATCTTCGAGGGCTCCAAGCCCGGGGCGGCGGCGGCGGGGGTGTGGATGTCGCACAAGACCCTCCCGCTGGACGCGCGCGGCTACGGCAGGCTGGTGGGCGAGACGGCGCGCGGGGCGCTGATGCTGCACCGCCGGCTGGCGATGGGCGACTGGTCGCCGTTCCGGCTGGTGCTGCTCCCCACGCCGGACATCAACATCGTCTGCTTCGCGGTGGGACACGCGGAGCTGCGCACGCTGGAGGAGACCAACGCCTTCGCGGACCGCATCTACCGGGCGATGAGCGTGTCGGAGCAGCACCCGGCGCGGGCGCTGGACTACTTCGTCACCAAGACGGTGCTGCGCGCGGCGGAGTACGGGGACGCGGCGGACCCGGTGGTGGAGGCGCTGGGGTTCGGGCACGCGGACTACCTGGCGGCGGGCGGGGTGTCGGTGATCCGCTGCACGGTGATGGACCCGTTCCTGGCGTCGCGGCGGGGGCGGACGGACTACATCGGCGGGTTCGCGGAGACGCTGCGGCGGACGCTGCGGGAGGAGCTGGGGCGGTGAGGCTCTGAAC
>DATABU010000381.1:0-4562 GCA_036259415.1 Longimicrobiaceae bacterium | reverse complement strand
TCCTCCACCCGCCTCCTCCATGATCGGCCTGCACACGCCGCTCAGCCTCCGCACCTCGTTCGCCTTCCCCCTCCAGGGTCCCCTCGCCCGCCGCGAGGTCGTCCTCGGTGCCGCCCTGCTCCTGATCCCGCTCATCGGGTGGCTCCTGAACATGGGCCACCGCATCCTCATGGTGCACCGGATGCTGCACGGCCTCCCCGCCTGGCCCGCCTGGCGTGACTTCCCCCAGCTCCTCAGGCACGGCCTCGTCACCTTCGGCGGCATGCTCTACTACTATTCTCCCGGGCTCGTGCTGGCTCTCGTCTCCTGGTCCACCCAGAACGCTCTTCTCGGCGCCTGCGCCGCCGTGCTGCTCGTGCTCGCCACGCTGGCCATCCCGGGCTACATGACGCACTACTGCGTGGCGTTCGACGTCGCGGAGATCTACGACCCGTCCCGCGCCCTCCGCCGCGTGCTGGAGGGAGGTCGCGCCTACTGGAAGGCATGGGCGATCGCGCTGTCCGCGCTCCTCCTGTCCTTCCTGGGGCTCCTGGCCTTCGGAGTGGGGTTCCTGGTCACCAGCGTGTGGTTCTGGCAGGTGGCGGGCTTCAGCTTCGCGCGTGTGTTCTCGCAACGCCACCTGGCACTCACCAGCCCTCGCGCTGCCTGACCGGCGCCGACCTCACGTCCGAGGGCCACCACCGGATCGAATGGGGCCAGCGGTTCGGCTTCTCCACGCCGGCGAACGACCGGGCCTTCCGCTCTGCCGCGGCGTGCTGGGCGCCCGGCCTGCCGTCGTCCGCCAGGACACCCGATGGGACGCTGCCATCCACATGAGAGACCATAGGCCCGAAGTCCAGTCCGCAGCCCACCGGCTCGCCGCCGCCCTGGTCGGAGCGCTGTTCACGGGCTGCGGGGGCTGGGTGCTGTACGCGGTCCCGCGCGAGAATCCAGCCGGTCTGCTGTGCGGCGCCGCCCTGATGCTGCTCGGGATCGAGGCGCTGGTCGCGGCGGTCCGGCGGCGGCCGCCGCTGCTGGCGAAGATCGGGCCGGTCCCGTGATCCCGCTCGGGCGAGTCTCTGCCAGCGTGGACCGGCGCCGCTCGGCGACCCGGGGCCGGCCGTCGCTCGGGGCTGGATCCAGCACGCACCCGTGTCCCGGCGCGGCGTTGCGCTCCGGGTAGGCGGCGGGCATACTTGGGCGTGCGGCGCCGACTCCGGCGCGCGGCCGCTCGCGAGTGAGCGCGGGAGTCGTTCGGTGAACCCGGTCGGAGGTCCATCCATGCGGCGCATCCCCTCACCCGCCGGCGTAACCGTCTCCTGCGACGAGTACGGCAGCGGCCCGCCCCTGGTGCTCGTGCACGGCGGCTTCAGCGACCACAGGACCAACTGGGAGTTCGTGAGGCCGCTGCTGGAGAAGCGGTTCAGCGTGTACGCCGTCGCGCGCCGCGGCCGGGGCGAGACGGACGCGACCGGGGGGCACGGGCTCCGGGACGAGGGCACGGACGTAGCCACGCTGATCCGGTCCATCGGCGAGCCCGTCTTCCTCCTCGGGCACTCCTACGGCGCCCAGGTCGCGCTCGCCGCCGCGGCCGAGGTCCCGGACCGCGTCCGCAAGCTGGTGCTCTACGAGCCCCCCTGGCCGCATGCCCTCGGGGAGGAGGTCCTGTCGCGGCTCGAAGAGCTGGGGCGGGCCGGCCGGTGGGAGGAGTTCGCGGCCACGTTCTTCCGTGACGGCCTCTCCGTCCCCGCCGCGGAGCTGGACGAGCTGCGGGCCACGGAGCTCTGGCCGCCCATCGTCGCCGACGCCGAGGCGTCGCTGGGCGACCTGCGCGCGCTGGCCGCGTACGACTTCGACGCCGGGCGCTTCCGGGGGATCGGGATCCCGGTCATGCTCCAGGTGGGGACGGAGAGTCCCCGCGACCTCTACGTCACCGACGCCCTGGCCGCCGTCCTTCCCGACGCGCGCATCGAGGAGCTGCCCGGCCAGGCGCACGAGGGGATGACCACGGCGCCCGAGATGTACGCCGGGGCGGTGTCCCGCTTCCTGCTCGGGTAGGCGCGCGCTGGCGTAGCCGGACCGCTGGCACCGTCGTCGGGCGCCGGACGTGTCGAGCTTTCACGGGCGCGCCGTGCGCCACGACCCTGCATCCCCGCGGACTGAGCCATGTACATCCCGCCGTCGAACGCCGAGAGCCGGCCGGAGGTCCTCTTCGACTTCGTCGAGTCGCACCCCTTCGCCGCGCTCGTCACGTCCGGCCCCGGAGGTCTCTTCGCGACGCACCTCCCGCTCGTGCTGGACCGCGGGCGCGGCGAGTCGGGCGTGCTCCAGGGCCACGTCGCGCGCGCCAACCCGCACCACCGTCCCGCGCACGCGTCCGCCGAGGCGCTGGTGATCTTCTCCGGGCCGGACGCGTACGTCACTCCGGCGTGGTACCCGGCGAAGGCGGAGCACGGCAGGGTGGTGCCCACCTGGAACTACGTCGCCGTCCATGCCTACGGGACGCTGCGCTTCATCGACGATCCGGAGTTCCTCCAGCTGCACCTGGAGGCGCTGACCGCCCGGCACGAGCGGGGGCGGGAGCAGCCGTGGTCGGTCCAGGACGCGCCGGCGGATTTCATCGGCCGGCTCCAGCGGGCGATCGTCGGCCTGGAGATCGAGATCACGCGGCTGGAGGGGAAGTGGAAGATGAGCCAGAACCGGCCGGCGGAGGACGTCGAGGGCGTGGTGCGCGGCCTCTCCGCCTCCCCCCACCCGGTCGACCGCCTGGTGGCGGAGATCGTGGAGGCGCGGCGCCCCTCGCGCGCGTAGCCCCGCCGGCCGCGACGAGGCACGACCGGGATCCGCTCATGGCCATCACGGAGAGCAACGTCGCCGCGGGCCCGCCGTCGGAGAGCGTGGTCCAGCACTCCGGCCGAGCCCCCCACCATCGCCATCGCCGACCATGCGAGTGGACGAACGCCACCTGATCGCCTCGCTCGACGAGCTGACCGCGATCTACGATCCCCCGAGCGAGCGCGCGGTGCTCAAGCAGATCGACCGGCTCGACGAGCACTGCGCCGCATTCATCGCGGCCTCCCCCTTCCTGCTGATGGCGACGTGCGGCAGCCGGGGGGCGGACTGCTCGCCGCGCGGCGACCGCCCGGGATTCGTGGAGGTGGCCGACGAGAGGACGATCCTCCTCCCCGACCGCAGGGGGAACAACCGCATCGACAGCCTGCGGAACGTGGTCGAGAACCCGGCGCTGGGGCTGCTCTTCCTGGTGCCCGGGGTGAACGAGACGCTGCGCGTGAACGGCCGCGCCCGCATCTCTCGCGATCCCGCGCTGAAAGAGCGCTTCGCCGTGGAGGGGCGGACGCCGACCACGGTCCTGGTGGTGTCGGTCGAGGAGGCGTTCGTCCAGTGCGCGAAGGCGCTCGTGCGGTCCGACCTGTGGAACCCGGCCGGGCGGGCTCCGCGCTCGACGCTCCCGAGCCTGGGAACCATGCTCGCGGCCCACACGCGCGGCAGGGTGGACGCCGGGCGGTACGACCGGGAGGCCGAGGAGCGCATCCGCGAGACCCTGTACTGAGCGGGAGGTGCCGATGCCGCCCGGCGGACTGCGGATCCAGCGGGAGGTCCGCGTCGTTCACCGATTCCGGAGGGAGAGACCCGTGAGCAGGTTCGGCCCGGATCCCCGCGCCTTCTTCGATTCCGTCTACCGCGACGTCCCGCCGTGGGACGTGGGGGGACCGCAGCCGGCGCTCTCCGCGCTGCTCACGGAGCATCCGCCCGCGGACCCCGTGCTGGACGTCGGCTGTGGGTCCGGCGACCTCGCCATCGCCCTGGCGCGGAGCGGGTCGGAGGTGCTCGGGGTCGACTTCGTGGACGCCGCCGTCGCGCAGGCGCGCGAGAAGGCCGCCGCGCTCCCGCCCGGGACCGCGCGCCGGCTGGAGTTCCGGGCCGCGGACGCGCTGCGGCCGGGGCTGCTCCGGCGGCGGTTCGGGGCGGTGGTGGACTCCGGGTTCCTCCACCTCTTCGAGCCGGAGCAGCGCGACGGCTTCGTGGACGACCTCGCCCTGGCGCTGCTCCCGGGCGGCCGGTACTACCTGCTCGCCTTCGCGGTGGAGTTCCCGCCCCCCTCGCCGCGGAGGGTCACGGAGGACGAGCTGCGGACGTGGTTCACCCCGGAGCGGGGCTGGCGCATCGTGGAGCTCCGGCCGGCGGAGTTCCTGAGCCGGGTCGCGACCGTGCCGGCGATCTGCGCCTGCGCCGAGCGGCTCCCGGCCGGGGCCCCCGACGAACGGCCACGGAGCTGACCTCCGGCCCCGCCACCCGTCGTGCCGGTGCGCCGGACCTTGCGGACCCGCTGCCCGCGCCTGATGCTTCCGGCAGGCGTGTCCTCACGACCGGCCTTCCATCTCGTATCCCCATGTCCCGCGCCGAGGACACCTACCCGCTCGTCGACCTCTCGCTGTCGCGCCGGCTGGAGCGCACCGAGGCCCGCGCCAGCGCGGCGTTCGTCGAGGCCCGGGCGCAGCTCTCCCCGGAGAGCCGGGCCGCCTGGACCGACGTGGAGGGCGCGTACGCCATGTTCGACGGCG
>DATABU010000380.1:0-1678 GCA_036259415.1 Longimicrobiaceae bacterium | reverse complement strand
GGAGCGGTTCGTCCCCGATCCCTTCGGCGAGCCGGGCGCACGGCTGTACCGCACCGGCGACCTGTGCCGGTGGCTTCCCGACGGGACGGTGGAGTACCTGGGGCGCACCGACTTCCAGGTGAAGGTGCGCGGCTTCCGCGTCGAGCTGGGCGAGATCGAGGCGCGGCTGGCCTCGCACCCGGGCGTGCGCGAGGCGGTGGCGCTCGCGCTGGACGACGGGGCGGGCGGGAAGCGGCTGGTGGCGTACTTCGTGGGCGAGGCGCTGGAGAGCGAGGCGCTCCGTGCGCACCTCTCCGAGCAGCTGCCGGACTACATGGTCCCCGCGGCGTTCGTGCGGCTGGAGGCGTTCCCGGTCACCCCCAACGGCAAGCTGGACCGCAGGGCGCTCCCCGCTCCCGACGCGGACGCCTTCGCCGCGCGCGATCACGAGGCTCCGCTCGGCGAGACGGAGACCACGCTCGCGGAGATCTGGGCGGAGCTGCTGGGAATCGAGCGCATCGGCCGGCGGGACGACTTCTTCGCGCTGGGCGGGCATTCGCTGCTGGCGGTGCGCGTCGTCTCTCGGGTTCGGCGGGCGCTGGGCGTGGAGGTGGAGATCGGCGACCTCTTCGTCCGGCCGGTGCTGGCGGACTTCGCGCGCGGGCTGGAGACGGCCGCGCGTGCCGATCTCCCGGCCATCGTTCCCGCGGAGCGCTGCGGGCGGCTGGAGCTGTCGTTCGCGCAGCAGCGGCTCTGGTTCATCGAGCGGATGGAGGGCGCGGGTGCGGCCTACCACCTCCCCATGCGCCTGCGGCTGAAGGGCGAGCTGGACCGCGAGGCGTTGACGCGCGCGCTGGAGCGGATCGTGGCGCGGCACGAGGCGCTGCGCACCCGCTTCCCGGAGACGGACGGCGTCCCCGCGCAGCGGATCTCCGCGGTGGAGGAGAGCCCGTTCCACCTGGTCGAGCACGATCTGGAAGGCCGGCCCGAGGCCCCGCGGGAGCTGGGCCGGCTGGTGGCGGAGGAGGCGGAGGCGCCGTTCGACCTGGCGCGGGGCCCGCTGATCCGCGGGCGGCTGATCCGGCTGGACGGCGACGACCACGTGCTGCTCGTCACCATGCACCACATCGTCTCGGACGGGTGGAGCATGGGGATCTTCACCCGCGAGCTGAGCGCCCTGTACGGCGCTTTCGCGCGCGGCGAGGCCGATCCGCTCCCGCCGCTGCCGGTGCAGTACGCGGACTACACGGCGTGGCAGCGGCGCTGGGTGGAGGGCGAGGTCCTGCGGCGGCAGGCCGACTACTGGCGCGAGACGCTTTCCGGCGCGCCGGAGTTGCTGGAGCTGCCGACGGACCACGCGCGCCCGGCCCGGCAGGATTTCGCAGGTGCGTGGATGAAGATGGAGCTGGACGACGAGCTGACGGCCGGGTTGAAGGCGCTTGGCGCGCGGCATGGTACGACGCTCCACATGACGCTGCTCGCCGGGTGGGCGGCCGTGCTCGCCCGGCTGTCGGGCCAGGACGAGGTGGTCGTCGGCACTCCGAGCGCCAACCGCGGGCGGAGCGAGATCGAGGGTCTGATCGGCTTCTTCGTCAACACCCTGGCGCTGCGGGTGGACCTGTCGGGCTCGCCCAGCGTGGCGGAGCTGCTGGGGCGGGTGAAGGAGCGCTCCCTGGGCGCTCAGCACCACCAGGACATC
>DATABU010000379.1:0-3751 GCA_036259415.1 Longimicrobiaceae bacterium | reverse complement strand
GCGGCGGCGCGCTCCAGCCGCTCCCACCCGGCGTCGGGCGGGGAGGGCGCGGGGTCAGCGGCGGCGGACACCCAGGCGCTCCTCCAGCGCCGCCAGCACGGCGGCGACCGCCGAGTCCACCTCGGCGTCGGTGAGGGTGCGGTCCGGCGCGCGGAAGCGGAGCCGGAAGGCCACGCTGCGCGTCCCCCCGGGGATCCCCTTCCCCTCGTACAGGTCGAAGGGCCAGGCGGCCTCCAGCAGCGGCCCCGCCGAGGCGCGGACCACCGCCTCCACCTCCGCCGCCGCGGTGGCGCGGGGGACCAGCAGCGCCAGGTCGCGCTCGCTGGCCGGCTGCTCCGGGAGCGCCCGGTACGCCGCGGCCTCCGCCTCGCGCCCGACGGGGAGCCGCGCCTCCAGCGCCCACACCTCGCCCGCCCAGGTGGGGGCGTCCACCGCGACCGGCGCGACCCGCCCCCCGCCCCCCGTCTCCGTCCCGTCCGCCGCGAGCCGGAACGCCTCGCCCGGGGCCAGCATCTCCCCCAGCAGGGCCGGCGCCCCGACCTCCAGCGCGGCGCCGTGCTCCTCCGCCAGCTCCTCCAGGATCCCCTTCAGGTCCCACACGTCCCACGGCGCCGCGGCCCCGCTCCAGTGCGGCGGCCGCGAGGCGCCCGTGAACACGGCGGCGACGCGCAGCTCCTCGCGCGGGAGGGCGCCGTCGCCCGCGGGGGCGAACACGGTCCCCACCTCGAAGAGTCGGACGTCGCGGACGCCGTGCGCCCAGTTGTGCTCCACCCTCCGCAGCAGCCCGTGCGCGAGCGTGTCGCGCAGCGATCCCTCCTCGCTGGAGAGCGGGTTCAGCACCGGCACCCGCCCCTCGGCGCCGGGCGCGAACCCGGTGGTCCGCGACTCCAGGAAGCCCGCCCGGCGGAAGAGCTCCCGCGCGCGGCGCTCCGCCCCCACCTGCGGGCTCTCCGGGACGGCGGAGGCGCGGAAGGGGAGGATCTGCTCCGGGAAGGAGTCGTAGCCGCGCCGCCGGGCCACCTCCTCCACCAGGTCGACCTCCGCGGTCACGTCGGGCCGGAAGCCGGGGACCGAGACCCGCAGCGGCGACGCGCCGGCGTCCACGCCGAAGCCGATGGCCTCCAGCAGCCCCGCGATCTCGTCCGGGGCGAGCCGCACGCCCAGCACCTGCTCCACCCGCTCCGGCCGCAGCTCGACCTCGCGGCGGGTGAACGGCACCGGGTTCACGTCCAGCGCGTCGTGGTCCACCTCCCCGCCCGCCACGGCGGCGACCAGCTGCGCCACCCGCTCCAGCGCGCGGAGCTGCCCCTCCGGGTCCACCCCGCGCTCGAAGCGGTACGAGGCGTCCGTGGAGAGCCCGTGCGGGACCCGCGTCCCCCGCACGGCGCGGGGATCGAAGAGCGCCACCTCCAGCAGCACGCTCGTGGTCCCCTCGTGCACCTCGCTGTTCTCGCCGCCCATGACCCCGGCCAGCGCGACCGGCCCGCCGGCGTCGGTGATGAGCAGCGCGCTCTCCGCGAGCGCGCGGTCCACGCCGTCCAGGGTGCGCAGCGTCTCCCCCGGCCGGGCGCGCCGGACGGTGATCTCCGGCCCCCGCAACCGGTCCAGGTCGAAGGCGTGGACGGGCTGCCCCAGCTCGAAGAGGACGTAGTTGGTCGCGTCCACCACGTTGTTGATGGGCCGCACCCCCACCGCGCGCAGCCGCGACGCCAGCCACTCCGGCGAGGGCCCCACCTCCACGCCGCGGACGACGGCGGCGGTGTAGCGCGGGCACCCCTCCGCGTCCTCGATGCGCACCCGCACCCCTCCGACCTCCCCCTCCCGCTCCACCCGCTGTGCCCGGATGGGCCGCTCCGGCGCGCCGGGGAGCTCCGGCAGCCGCACGTCCGCCGCGCCGCCGGCCGCCACCTCCCGCGCGACGCCCACGTGCGACAGCATCTCGGGCCGGTTGGGGGTGATGTCCAGCGCCAGCCGCACGTCGTCCAGCCCGAGCGCCTGGAGGAACGGCGCCCCCGGCTCCCACTCCCCCGCCAGCGTCATCAGCCCCGCGTGGTCGCGCCCCAGCCCCAGCTCCCGCGCCGAGCAGAGCATCCCCTCGGAGACCTCGCCCCGCAGCTTCGCCCTGCCGATGGTCGTCCCCCCCGGCAGCATGGCCCCCACCGGCGCGAACGGGTAGTAGCGCCCCGCCTCCACGTTGGGCGCCCCGCACACCACCTGCACGGTCTCGCCTCCAGCGTTGACGCGCGTGACCCGCAGCCGGTCCGCGTCGGGGTGCTGCCGCACCTCCTCGACGCGGGCGATCACCACCCCCTCGATCCCGGCGCCCAGCTCCACCACCTCGTCGGCGGGCGCGCCGAGCAGCGACAACCGGTGCGCCAGCTCCGCCGGGGGCTCGGCGAGGCCGGGGACGAGCGACTGGAGCCAGCGATACGAGACGTTCATCGAAGACGGACCAGGTCGAAAGTTGCGAAAGCGATCGTGACCCGAAGGGCGGAGACCCGCGCAGTTTGCGGGGCTCCGTTCGCTTAGCGACGGTAGTATCGTCGCTTAGCGAATAGAGCGCGGTCCCGGCGCCAGCCGGGATTCGCCCAAACCAGCCGTCAAGAAAACTGCTCCAGGAACCGCACGTCGCTCTCGTACAGCAGCCGGATGTCCGGGATGCCGAAGCGGAGCATGGCGATCCGCCCCGGCCCCATGCCGAACGCGTAGCCGGTGTACCGCTCGGGATCGTACCCGACCGCCCGGAACACGTCGGGGTGCACCATCCCGGAGCCCATGATCTCCATCCAGCCGGTGCCCTTGCACGCGCTGCACCCCGCCCCGCCGCAGAGCTGGCACGACACGTCCACCTCCGCCGAGGGCTCGGTGAAGGGGAAGTACGACGGCCGGAAGCGCGTCTTGGCCCCGGGGCCGAAGAAGCGGCGCACGAACTCGGAGATGGTGGCCTTGAAGTCCACGAAGGTGATCCCCTCGTCCACCGCCAGCCCCTCGATCTGCTCGAAGGCCGGGGCGTGCGACGCGTCGTACGGGTCGCGCCGGAACACCTTCCCCGGCACCACCACCCGCACCGGCGGCGCGAAGCGCTCCATGGTGCGCGCCTGCACCGGCGAGGTGTGCGTCCGCAGCACCACCCCCTCGCCCAGGTAGAGGGTGTCGTGCATGTCCGCCGCCGGGTGGTCCAGCGGGATGTTGAGCTTGGTGAAGTTGTAGTCCGTGGTCTCCGCCTCGGGGCCGGCCACGCGGGTGAAGCCCAGGTCGCGGAAGATCTCGCAGACCTCGTCGATCACCTGGGTGACCGGGTGCAGCCCACCCTTCCAGCGGCGGCGCCCGGGGAGCGACAGGTCCACGCGCGGGCCCCCGTCCTCCCGCGGCGCCAGGGAGGCCGCCCGCTCGTCCAGCAGGGCGCCGAGCGCCTCCTTCACCCGGTTGGCCTCGGCGCCCACCGCGGGGCGCTCCTCTGGGGCGAGCCCGCCCAGCCCTCGGAGCACGGACGTGAGGCGCCCCTTGCGCCCCAGGAACTCCACCCGGAGCGCCTCCAGCGCGCCGGCCTCCCCGGCCGCGCCGATGGCGCGCGTCCCCTCCGACTCCAGCTCGCGCAGCTGCCCGATCAGGTCCTGGCTCATCGTCTCACGTCGTGGCGATTCCGTCGGCGCCGCCGCCCCGGACCGGGGACCGGCGGGCTTCCCAATCTGCACCTTTCCGGACCTCCCGGCTACCCCACAAGACGGAGCGGGGGGGGGGGGGGGGGGGG
>DATABU010000378.1:0-5838 GCA_036259415.1 Longimicrobiaceae bacterium | reverse complement strand
TGGTGGCGGCGCTCCAGACGCCCGCGCCGGAGCTGCTGGTGGAGCGCCGCCTGGCCGAGAGCGTCCCCCTGGCCGTGGGCGACACGGTGGCGGTGCGCGCCCTGGCGAGCGACGACGCGCCCTGCCCCTTCGTGGTGGCGGGGGTGTTCGAGCGCGCCGCCGACCCCAGCCGCATCGCCCGCAACGAGTACGAGGTGCGCTTCCACCTCCCCGACCTGCAGGCGCTGCTCCGCGCCCCGGACCGGGTGGACCGCTTCGCCGTGGTGCTGGCCCCCGGCGCCTCGCCTGACTCGGCGGCGCGCTGGATCGAGGGGCTGGCCTTCGGCACGCGGGCCTACGGGAGCCGCGCCCTGGCCGAGGAGACCAGCGCCACCTTCCGGGTGGTGTCGCGCTTCCACCGCGCCATCGGCGTGGTGACCATCCTGGCGAGCGCCATCTTCCTGCTGTGCGTGATGGTCATCCGGGTGGACGAGCGCCGGCGCGACATGGGGATGCTGCGCCTGGTGGGGGTGTCCCGGGGGACGGTGTTCCGCTCCATCGTGCTGGAGGCCGTGGCGATCGCGCTGGTGGGGAGCGCCGCGGGCGCGGCGCTGGGGGGGCTCATCGCCCGCGTCGTGAACGCGTACTACGCCGCCTACTACGACACCACGCTGCGCTTCGCGCTGGTGACGCCGCGCATCGTGCTGCTGGCGGCGCTGCTGGGGCTGGGGCTGGGCGCCGCCGCCGGGGCGCTGGCGGCGTGGCGGGTGGTGAACGTCCCGCCGCAGCGGCTGGGGGAGCGGGGATGATCGTCGCCGCCTCGCTGCGCGCCCTGTTCCGCCGGCGCAGCCGCACCGCGCTGGCGCTGGCGGGGATCGGGATCTCCGCGGCGCTGCTGCTGGACATGACCATGCTCGCCTCGGGGCTCACCGACTCGTTCGGCGAGCTGCTCGGGGCCCGCGGCTACGCCCTGCGGGTGACCCCGCGCGGGATCCTCCCCTTCGACAGCGAGGCCGCCATCCGCGACGCCGGACGGACCGCGCGGCGGATCGCGGCGGTCCCCGGGGTGGCCGCCGTGGCCCCGACGCTGGGCGCGCAGTACTACCCGGTGCGCGGCGACAGCGCGGGCGAGCCGGTGTTCGTCACCGGCGTGGACCCCCGCGCCGAGATGCTCTACCGCATCACCGAGGGGCGCGCGCCGGGCCCGGGCGAGGCGGTGGTCAGCGCCCCGCTGGCCCGGCAGGAGGGGCTGCGCCCCGGGAGCGTGCTCCCGCTGGCCCCGGAGCTGGACGTCTCCCTGGGCCGCCCGCGCGGCACGCGCCCCTACCGGGTGAGCGGGGTGGCGGAGTTCGTCTACGACTACGCCGGCCAGCGCTCGGCCGCGCTCGCCCTGGCGGAGGTGCAGTCCGCCACCGGCCGCCCGGACCAGGTCTCGCTCTTCGGCGTGGCGGCGGCGGAGGGCGTGGACCCCGGCGCGCTGGCCGAGCGCATCGGCCGCGCGGTGCCCGCGGTGTCGGTGTACTCCACGGCCGAGCTGGTGGCGGAGACCAGCCGCCGCCTCACCTACTTCCGCCAGCTCGCCACCATCCTGGGGAGCGTCGCCCTGGTGGTGACCGCGCTGCTGGTGGCGACCATCGTCACCATCGGCGTGCGGGAGCGCTTCGGCGAGATCGCCACGCTGCGCGCCATCGGCGTGGCGCGCGGCCGCATCCTGCTGGGCGTGGTGGCGGAGGGGCTGGCGCTGGCCCTGGCCGGCTGCGCGCTGGGGCTGCCGCTGGGCCTGTGGATGGCGGAGCGCCTGGACCGCATCCTCCTCGCCTTCCCCGGCCTCCCCGCCAACGTGACCTTCTTCGTCTTCCGCCCCGGCCGCGTCGCCCTGGCCCTGGCCACCGTGGTCGTGGTGGGCGCCCTGGCGGGGTGCGCGCCCGGGTGGGGCGCGGTTCGCGCCCCCCTGGGGCGGGCGCTGCGGGAGGAGGCGGAGTGAGGCGGACCCCCTCACCCCCCGGCCCCCTCTCCCCGCAAGGGGGAGAGGGGGAGAACGGCGCGGGAGGAGGCGAGACGGACGCAGTTCCGGGATCCTTGTAGTACCCAAAGGAAGATGTACGGGGGGAGACTCGCCGGCAGTTCGGCGAGGCTCCCCCCGGCGAAGGGAGACCCGGGGGCGGTTTCCCGGGGCTCCCGCAGCCCGCGCAGGAGACGGACAGCAGTATCGTCCGGCTCCGGAGCGGCCCCCCAAAGCCAGAACGTAGCTGAATGGACCGTGTGATCGAGGCGCGCGGGATCGTAAAGGAGTACCCGTACCGGGGAAACGCGGTGCACGCGCTGCGGGGCGTGGACCTGGACGTGGACGCCGGCGACCTCGTGGCGGTGGTCGGCCCCTCCGGGTGCGGCAAGAGCTCGCTGCTGAACGTGCTGGCCGGCATCGACCCGCCCACCGCGGGGACGGTGCGCCTGCTGGGCCGCGAGCTGGGGGCGCTGGACGAGGGCGCCCGCTCGGCGCTGCGGCTGCGCGAGGTGGGGTTCGTCTTCCAGCGCTTCCACCTGCTGGCGGTGCTCACGGCGGCGGAGAACGTGGAGCTCCCCATGGCCGAGGCGGGCATGCCGAAGCGCGAGCGGCGGGACCGGGCGCGGGAGCTGCTGGAGTACGTCGGGCTCGGCCACCGGACCGGGCACCGGCCGCCGCACCTCTCCGGGGGGGAGCAGCAGCGGGTCGCCATCGCGCGGGCGCTCGCCAACCGCCCGAAGGTGCTCTTCGCGGACGAGCCCACCGGCGAGCTGGACCGCCGCACCGGCGGCGAGGTCATCGCGCTGTTCGAGCGGCTGAACGCGGACGGGACCACGCTGGTGGTCGTGACGCACGACCCCGGCGTGGCCCGGCACGCCCGCCGGCTGGTGGAGATGGCGGACGGGCTCGTGGTCTCGGACGGACGGGCGCCCGCGTGATCCTCCGCCTTGCGCTCGCGGAGCTGCGCCACCGCCCCGGGCGGGCGCTCTTCCTCCTGGGAGGGTACGCCCTGGGCGTGGCGGTGATGGTGGTGCTGCTGGCCGTGGGCGAGGCGATGCTGGAGCAGGCGCGCGACCGGGCGCTGGTGGGCGGCGGCGACGTGGTGCTGGTGCCGGCGGGGGTGAGCACGGAGATGCTGAAGGCGGGCGGCGTCTCCGCCCTCTTCCTGGGGGTGGACCACGCGCGCTTCGTCCAGCGGCAGGTGCTGGAGTCGCCGCGCGGGCGGGAGGAGCACGGGATCCGCGCCGGGAGCCCGGTGCTGGACGGCAAGCAGGTGGAGCTGCTCGCGGGGGGGCGGAGATGGAAGGCGGTCGCCAGCGCCGAGATCCCCAGCCGCGCCCGCCTGGCCGGCGCGGCGCCGGAGCTGATCGCGGGCCGCTGGACCGACTCGGAGGCGGACCGCCGCTGGACCGACCCCACGCAGGCGGAGCTGTTCCGCGAGATCGACCGCTTCCACCGGCCGGGCGGGGCGGCGGCGCGCGACTCCTCCTGGGCGGAGTGGCACTACTTCAACGTGGTGCTGGACCGCGACCGCTGGGTCTACGTCACCCTCATGGTCGGGGGGCGGATGGACACGCCCGGCCGCTGGGGCGGGCGCGTGCTCCTCACCCTGCGCGGGGCGGACGGCGCGCACCGCTCGCTGACGCGCGACTTCGCGGGGGACCGGGTGCGCTTCGACACCGCCTCGCCCGACCTGCGCTTCGGCGGGGAGGCGCGGGTGACGATGGAGGACGGCGTCTACTACGTGGCCGCCGGAGCGGGAGATGCGCGGGTGGAGCTGCGCGTCACGCCCACGCCGCGCCGCTACTTCCCCCCCACGGACCTGGGGGGCGAGGGGCTGGTCTCCGGCTACACCGTCCCCGCCCTCCACGCCCGCGCCGAGGGGACGGTCTGCACGCCGCGCTGCGAGACGGTGCGGGGCGCGCAGGCGTACCACGACCACAACTGGGGCGTGTGGCGCGACGTCACCTGGGAGTGGGGGTCGGCCTCGGACGACGCGCTCTCGCTGCTCCACGGCGTGGTCCGCGGCGATTCCACGGCCACCGAGGGGCTGTTCGCCTACCTGGTGGACGGGCGCGGGGTGCGCGGCGTCTACCGCCCGGGGCCGCTGCGCTACACGGCGATGCAGGTGGTCACGGTGGACGGGCGGCGGGTGCGCGTGCCCGCCGCCATGGAGTTCGAGGATGCGCGGCGCGGGCTGCGGGTGCGCATCGACGTGCAGGCGGCGCACGCCACGGAGACGGAGGGGCGGGCGGATCGGCGCTGGTTCGTGCAGATGCGCGGGGTCGCCACGGTGGAGGAGCGCGGCGAGGTGGTGGGGCGGCTGCCGGGGTTCTTCGAGACGTACGTGGAATGACCGGGCGCCGCAAGCGCTGGTCCTTCACCCCGAGGCTCGCTATCGTGGGATCGCGCTGGCGCAGTGCTCCGCAACGTAACCTCTATACCGGACATGGCGCCGGAGGCGCTGATGAAGCTCTACATCGGCCTGGGGCTTCACCAGGACGCTGCCCGGCTTTTCTCGGAGCGCATTCTGGAGACCACCGCCCGCGTGCTGGCGAGGCACATCGCCTCCGAGGAGGAGCGGACTGCGATCCAGCGCGAGGCCGTCGCCTGATTCGCGGCAAGGGCATGCCTGAAACGAGAGACCGCCCGCGGTGCGATGGCAGCGCGGGCGGTCTCTCGCTCCGGCGAGCCCGGAGCCTCAGCGCAGCAGCGCCGTCGGCAGCAGCACGTCCGACATCTCCCCCACCGCCAGCCGCTCGGTCACCCAGCGGCCCCCGTCGAAGCGCACCACGCAGGTGAACGGGCGCTGCAACCTCTCCCCGTCGGCGTTCACCCCCTCCAGCACTCCCTGCACGCTGTATCTCCCCTCCCCTAGCGGGCGCGTGTTCTCCGCCGACGAGGAGGGGAAGGTCTCCACGGTGGAGGAGCTGCTCACCTTCTTCGCCACGCGGCTCACGCAGTGGCTGAACGCTCCGGCCGGCGTGTCCACCGGGGCGAACGACGAGAACCCGGCGGGGAGGGTGTGCAGCGCGAACCGCGCGTACCAGTCCGCGATGGCGGCGCTGTTCATCCGGACCACCCCGGCCGCCGCGATCACCAGGAGCAGCGCGACCGCCGCGGTCACCCGCCCCCACGGCCGCCCGGCCACCACGGGCGCGTCCGCGCCCTCCGTCCTCCGCCAGCCGCAGCGGTGGCAGCGCCGGTCTCCCCGGATCCGCCGTCGGCATGCAGGGCACCTGTATCGGGTCATGGTCGCCTCCTCGGAGCGCCGGGTGCGGGGCGGGTCAGAGCCCACGTCCTTCGGACGCGGCCTCGAACCAATCCCGCAGGTCGCCCTCCGAGAGGTCCTCGACCGCCGTCAGCCCGGTGTACTCCTCGCTGAGTGTATCGTCTCCGGAGCGGAACACGATGCGCACGGACTCCTCGGGGAGCATCCCCCCGGCGTTCTCCAGCGCGGGGGGGCCGCTGAGGCCGATTCCGGAGCCCTCCAGCGACACCGTCCACACCCGCCCGTCCTCCGCCCGGAACGTCCGCTCTTGCAGGCTCATCGTCCGCCGCTCGCTCGAAATGGTTGCCAGGTCCGTCGCATGTGATGGATAGCAATACACTTGCCATCGATTCCGCGAGACCTGCCGCGGGCCCGGCGCTTGCGTCCCGCCCGTCCCCGAAGCGGCGCGCTCCCCTGTGGCGCGCCCGGACCACCACCGACGGAGCACCACCCATGATCAACGTCCGCCACGGGATCGGGATCCTCGCGCTCGCCTTCGCCGTCTCGACGGCGGGCGCGTGCGCCGGCAACCGCGCCGGCCCGGACCGTCATCCGCGCTCCTCGCGCGGATCCGTCTCCGCCC
>DATABU010000377.1:0-3730 GCA_036259415.1 Longimicrobiaceae bacterium | reverse complement strand
CGGGCGAGCTTGCCCATCTCGCGCACCCGGCGCTGCTCCAGCTCGTCGTAGGGGAGCGGGAGCCGCCCCGGGTCCAGGTCGCGCTGCAGGAGCCGCGTCCCCGCTTCCTCCTCCTGCCAGGTGAGGATCCCCTCCTCCTGCAGCCGGTCCAGCGACCGGCGGACCACCCGGGCCTCTCCCTGCACGGTGGCGAGGTCGCGGGCCCGGACCCAGCTGCCGCGGTAGAGGCGCTTCCCGCCGCCCATCTTCCACAGCTCGCGCAGCACGTGCAGGTCGTCCATCCGCTTCGGGCCGTCCAGCGCCCGGCGGATCTGCTCCGGGTCCCTGCGCAGCACCACCCACAGCGACGCCGACCTGCGCGTGGCGTGGTGCACGATCCCGGCCCTGTGGAGGACCCGCAGGCAGTGGCTCAGCGGGTTGGCGACCGGCCACCCCATGCGCCGCGCCAGCTCGGCCTGGCTGACCGCCAGGGTGCCGTCCTCCTCCACGTGCTCGCGGAGCGCGTGGTACACCGCGATGTACCACGGCCTGGTGGGGCAGGTGAGCGACAGCAGGAACTCGTGCGTGCTCGCGTCCTTCGGCGAGTACAGCATGACGCACTCCGCCGGGCGCCCGTCGCGCCCCGCGCGGCCCCCCTCCTGGTAGTAGCCCTCCACCGTGCCGGGGAAGTTGTAGTGGACGACCCTGCGGACGTCGCTCTTGTCGATCCCCATCCCGAACGCGCTGGTCGCCACCACGATGCGGACCTGCGAGCCCATGAACCGCTCCTGCACCTCGGTCCTCTCCCGCGTCCCCTTCCCCGCGTGGTAGGCGACGGCCGGGAGGCCGCGGTCGTTCAGCAGGTCGGCCACCCGGTCCACCCCCTTCTGCGTGGAGGCGTAGACGATGGAGCTCCCCGGCACGCCGCGGAGCTCGCGCACCAGCGCCTCCGCCTTCTCGTCCTCGGTCTCCACCCGCACCACGCGCCAGGCCAGGTTCGGCCGGTCGAAGGGGAAGACGTGCACGGCGTAGTCGTCCAGCCCGAGCCCCCGCGCGACGTCGTCGCGGACCCGGGGCGTGGCCGTCGCGGTCACCGCCAGCACCGGCGGCCCGCCGAGCTGGACCCGCTCCTCTCCCAGGCGCAGGTAGGCGGGGCGGAAGTCGTGCCCCCACACCGAGAGGCAGTGCGCCTCGTCCACCGCGAACAGGCTCACCTCCACCCGCCGGATCCGCTCGCGGAAGGTGGGGCTGTCGAAGCGCTCGGGAGCGACGTAGAGCAGCTTCACCTCGCCGGCCTCGGCCATGAGCAGGCGCTTCTCGGCCTGGCGCGGGGTGAGGGTGGAGTTGATGAGCTCGGCCGGGATCCCCCGGGCCTGCAGGCTCTCGATCTGGTCCTGCATCAGGGAGATCAGCGGCGACACCACCAGGGTGACGCCGGGGAGCAGCATGGCGGTCGCCTGGTAGAGCACGCTCTTCCCGGCACCCGTGGGGAGAACGGCCAGCACGTCCCGGCCGCTCAGCACGGACTCGACCACCCGGCGCTGCGCGGGGCGGAAGTCTTCGTGGCCCCAGTAGCGCTGCAGGACGCGGCGCGCGTGCTCCACGGTGGGCTGCTCGGGGAGCAGGAGCCCTCCCTCCGACCAGGCGGGGATGGCGTGCTCCAGCAGGAGGTGCGGGCGCCGGGTGGGCTCCCGGCGCGAGGGGGCCGCTCCGCGCTGCGGGGGCCTGGGGGATGGTGCCATGGGGATCCTGCCGGGTCCGGGGACGGCGCGGGCCCGGCACAGGCTGAGCGCCTGCGCCCGGCCACGATGGACGCCTGTAGTACCCCGTTCTCCGGCTTCGGTTTCTCTTCGGAACAGTCAGCGCGCCACCCGGCCCGGCGGGGTCTCGTCGGCGACCGGGAAGCCCGCGCGGTCGTCGTACCCGTTGCGCCTCCAGGCTACCCGGATCGCCACCAGGAAGAAGACCGCCACCGCCAGGATCAGCGCCCGCGAGAAGTGCACCCATCCCTCCGACCCGGGGAGCAGCTCGCCGCCGGCCGCGCGCCCGCCCTCCAGGCGGAGGATGGGGAGCGCCTCGGAGACGGTCCACCAGGCCAGCAGGACCAGCAGGTACAGCGGGGTGACCCAGGTCATCACGAACCTGAACACGGTCGGGATGCGGATGTCCGCGCCCTGGTGGAGCGAGCGCCAGGCGTTCTCGGGCCGGAAGACCCACATGAACAGGACCACCTCGATGGTCGCCATGACCGTCAGGCCGAAGGTGCCCGCCCAGTAGTCCCACTCCCATAGGAACTGGTGCTCGAAGAGGAAGAGGGTGAGCAGCCCGAAGGCGAGGATGGTCGCGCCGAGGCTCCAGGCCACCGTCTCGCGGCGGCAGCCGAACTCCTCGCGGAAGAAGGCCATGATCGGCGTCCCCATCGCCACCGAGGAGGTGATCCCCGCGAAGAACAGGAGCCCGAACCACATGGCGGCCAGCACCTGCCCGAACGGCATCTGCTGGAACACCAGCGGCATGGCGACGAAGCCCACGTTGTAGGAGCCGGACTGGGCCACCGCCATCGCCCCGCTCACCCCGAAGAACGCCACCGCGGCGGGGATGGAGATGGAGCCGCCGAGCACCACCTCCGCGGTCTCGTTGGTGGCCGCCGTGGCGAGCCCCGAGAGGGCGATGTCGTCCCGGGTGGAGAGGTAGGAGGCGTAGGTCTGCAGCGTCCCCATCCCCACCGACAGGGTGAAGAAGATCTGCCCCGCCGAGGCCAGCCAGACCCTCGCGTCGCCCAGCCGCGACAGGTCGGGGGAGTAGATGAACTGGAAGCCGGTGAGCGCGGTGGAGCCGTCCGGGCCGGGCGGCAGGAAGAGGACGCGCGCCGCGAGGACCACCGCGAAGAGGAAGAGCACCGGCATCCCGACCTTCGCCAGCTTCTCGATCCCGCCGGAGATCCCCCGCGAGAGGACGTAGACGGTGACGAGCAGGCTGACGAGGTAGAAGGCGAAGGGGAGCCACGCGTCGTGCACGCTGGCGTCCCCGATCACCTGGTAGGAGCGGAGGTAGCCGGCCATGTCCTCCTGGGTGGCGAGCCCCCAGTAGTCGCCGGTGAGGGAGAACCAGGTGTAGGCCAGCGTCCAGCTGATGATGATGACGTACGAGGTCATCACCACGAAGGGGATCACCAGCCCCACCACCCCCAGGTACTTGGCCGCGGGGTGCCGCCAGACGGCGGCGAACATCCCCGGGACGTGCCCCTTGCGGTAGCGCCCGCCGTTGCGGCCGATCGACCACTCGATCCACATCAGCGGGATCCCCAGCAGCACGAAGGCGATGAAGTAGGTGACCATGAACGAGCCGCCGCCGTTGGCGGCGGCCAGCCCGGGGAAGCGCAGGAAGTTGCCCAGGCCGACGGCGTTCCCCGCCATGGCGAGGATCAGCCCGACCCGGGACCCCCAGGCTTCGTGGGAGCTCTGCACGGCTTTCTCCGAGGACATCGTCGACTCCTTGATCCGGGAGGACGCGCCCGCCCGGCCGCGCGGCGGAGCGGCCCCGGCGCGCGATGCGGCGGAAGGCCCGCGCCCGTCGGGGGCGGCGCAGCGATGGTGGCGGTGTGGTCGGTTCCGGCGGCGGCCCGCAGGCCGGCGGCCGGGGATCAGGAGGACGGCGGGGGGGGAGACGCGTGGATGCCGACGACGCCGCGGGTGGCGGTCGCCAGCCCGGGCAGCGCCCGGAGGAGGCTCACGTGGAGGGCGCCGGCGCG